>JAYVIO010000264.1:0-10513 GCA_043770175.1 Verrucomicrobiales bacterium
TGGCGTGGGTCAGATAGCCTGGGAAGTCGGGAGCATCGAGAATGCAGACATCATCGACACAGCCGTCTCGCAGGGTTGTCAGGCTGACGAGCAAGATGGCATCACCCGTCTGCTTCGGATCAGAGAGCACCACCCACAGATGACGGGGCGGCAGGTTGCAGCGCAGCGTGGTGCCCAGGGCGATCATGCATGAAGCGCGGCTCCTACAAAGTTCAGCTCCTCGGCGTCCTGTTCGATCTGCTGGATTTGCTCGTCATTGAGTCCGACGGCTCGCGCCATCTTTGATAAGGAAATGCGTTCGCGGCCTCGCGCCATCGGCGACCATTCCTCGCAGCGCTCATGAGACCAGTCGCGGAGTTGCCATTGGTCCTTGTTGCCGAGTTCAGCGTAGATTTGGTCGATTAGCTTCAACTCACTGGCGGCCAGATGTTCGGTGCCAATTTGGACTGCCTTCAGGCCGATCTCGTGGTTTTGGCGGTCGCTGATGAACTCCTCCCATCGGCATTCCTCACCCCAAAGGCTGCCGGAATTGATGAGGTCGAGCAGTTCACTGGTGATCGGGCCGTTGGGCAGGGAAAAGTAGGTGCCGCCGACGACCGGAATGCCGCGCCGCTGGATCGAGAGGCGATCGAGTGCATAGACCAGCTTGATCATCTTCATGATGTTCATCACACCGCCTTCGCGGCGGATGAGATCGCAGGCCACTTCGGTGGCTTTGGTGATGTCGAAACGGAAGCTCATGGCCTGAGTCTATGGCAAAGGCTGCGCGAGGTAAAGCAAAGCATTGGCTCTGCGCGCACGCTGATCGGCAGTCGGCTCAAGTTTGGGCTGCCGTTGTCGCCAGCGAAGCCGAAGCGGGCCAGGGGGAAGGCGGGGAAGCGGGCGGCGGTCGAGGCGTAGGCGGCGTGGGCATCAGCGGTTCACGTTCATCGTCGGCGCATTCACCCCGCGCTCCACTAGGCGGATGAACTCCACCGGGCACTTCTGAGCAAGCCTGCGAAGCCCAAGTTCTCCACGGCCTCAGCCTGGGCCTGCTGAGGGTGTCCCTGCTGCTTCTGCTTTGCGGGGATTCGATAGACTGTCTGATTCGAGCGTCAAAACGGGGAGTAAACCTTTCGAATGACTTCCAACATAAAGTTGGGGGCGCTCTTTGATTGTTCGTCTGCATCAATGACCATTCCCTTGGTCGCGACCGGCTTCAAATAAACCGAACTCAAATAATAATCTAAAGTGCCTGTTCGCACCTCAATCTCAAATTCACTGTCAGCAGACCAAGCGATCAAACGCGAAGGCGCGAAGGATTTGGACTTCGCGGCATCCAAATGTAATTCCGGCACACCCGTAACCTCAAAAACGATCCGCCCTGGGCCAGAAGCCAAGTTGAATAACAAGCGATTCATAGACATCGTGGCCAGACTCAAACTGATCGTAGTGTGCAACTGAATTTCCCCCGAGAAGCCGAGAAGCTTCCGATAATTGAACACCAGGGTCTCGCCTTCATCCAGGTGGACTTCGACGAACGAATGTCCTTCAGCAGCTCTAAAATCAATGCTGGAGCCATCAGCGGGACGTGAATAGGAATTCATGGTCCAAGCTCCATTAATCATGCGTGGAATGATGCTTCGATGCCACATTGGCAGCGCAAACTCTGGAGCATGGCCCAAAGGCTCATATCGCCTACATGCAAAGAAGCGTTCGCTTGCTGGGAGGCTTAATTCGAAGCGTTGATGTTGGGTAATTTGCATGAGTATTTTGTTAGGCGCATCATCACCCTGCCACCCTGCCCAACAAATGCGCGACTCCAGAAGTAAAAATAGCAACGCAGTGTAACGTAGGCCATAAAGAACCATCCATAGGCGTTGATGAGAACCAAGAGATTTCGAGCTGCACCAGCCGTGGCTCGAATGTGCAGCCCTTTTTCCATCAAATTGACCTTCGTTGTTGTGATTTCCTTGGGAATACCAACCCAGCCGTATGGATCCCACCATTCGCGAGCAACAGTCGTTGGCACAGTAACTGTGATCTGATCTGCTACAGCCATGCGTTCCAAGCCCTTAACCCCAAGATCGAGCACGACATCGACTACCAAAGCCAAAATAAAGCCTGGAATGAGTATCAGCAGGCAAGGAATAAAGTATCGGAAGCCGATGGCCGCGCTTTCTTTGACTCGCGAAAGGTCAGCACCAGAGAGCAAAGATTCGTTGTCATCCAAGAACCGGACACATGCAAAAACTAAGCCAGCGAGCGCTGCTGTGCTAAGCAGCAGCCAGATTGGCACAAAAAGAATCGCGCAAAGCAATGCAATGCCGACTTGCACAAGAACGGGCTCAAGCCACTGCGGAAGAGCGAATGGAGCCTCTGCTGTTATTACGCCAGAATCTTTAGCGACATCCTTTCGTCGTCCGCGCCCTTTTTTAGGGTTGCGTCCTGTATTTGCCCCGGAGTCCTTGGACATATTTTTTTTGTTTGGATGGGATGGGGGCAAACTGCGACAACCTCGGTTCACGAATGATACTCCTGCAAAGCCCTCACCTGCACTTCACTCCCTTGCAGTGACTTGATCGCCCGCAGCGCAGCATCGGCTCCACGGAGCGTGGTCATGATCGGAATCCGATTCTGCATCGCGGCGGTGCGGATCTTCACTTCGTCCTCGCGGGGGTTCTTGCCGCTCGGGGTGTTGATGACCAAGGCCATGTCCTTGTTCTTCATCAGGTCGATGACGTTGGGGCGTTGGCAGCTGGCGAGTTTGGGGAGGATGTTCACGGGGATGCCGGCATCGGTGATGACGCTGCCGGTGCCGCTTGTGGCGTAGAGGGTAAAGCCGAGGTCGGCGTAGAACGTTGGTGTGCGGACGACGTTGGGGCGGTCCATTGTCGTCGGAACAGCGCTCATGCAGTCACCTTGGTGCGTTTTCGTGCCGCAGGCTTCCTGGTGCGTGCCTGGCGCTCAGGGACAGCCCAAAGCAGGTGGTTCACGTTGCCGAGGAAGCCGACGAAATCGTCGTCATAGGTGCCGTCTGCCTTCATGCGGGCGACGAGAGCGGCCTTTTCTGCGGGAGTCATCTGTTCGATGGGCTTCGTGAGTCTCATGGGGCATCTTAAGGGGAGGGGCGTTCTTCGGCAACTTGAACTTGGCTCATGGCAGACTGGCGGGTTCCAACTGCGCTGCGAAAGCGTCAATCTCTGCACTCTCCATCTCAAATCTGTCCTTCACGGGACGGTGAAGCTGACGCTCATAAAAGGTGGATGAATCACGAGTGGCTTCGCCCCAGACCAAGGGACTTTTGATGGTTTGCGCGATGAGGCAGACGGCTTGGAAAATCTTGAGACCGACGCCTCGGACATTGACCTTGCGGCCTGAGATGCTGGGATGCACGAACATGAAATCGAGCATGAGGTGATGGCACCAAGTGCGCCGGACCATCGCACCGCCAAGACTGGCGGGGAACCAGTCGGCGGTGACTTTGAGGTGGAAGCAGTATTCACCCTCGGGGCCGGTGGCGATCAGTTCACGAAGCTGATCCAGCGAGTGGGCGATGGTGTGAGTGGTGCGGTAGTGCCGCCAGCGTTTGGCGGCGAGCATGGCAAGCTCGCGTGCATCGGCGGCGCGGGACTGCATGGCCGGTGCCTCGATCAAGGTGCGTGGCACTCTCCATCGTGTGGTGGCGATCACGTCGTCATGGTTGGCAAAGTCGAGCGTCGCACTGGCAGGTTCCTCATCAAGAAAGACAGGGAACGCAATAGGGACGATGGGCGTGACTTTGGGCATGGTGGCGATGAATGCGCCGAAGGTCGCGGTTTGTTAACGGTGATACTCCTGCAACGCCCTCACCTGCACCTCACTGCCTTGCAGTGACTTGATTGCTCGCAGTGCGGCATCCGCACCACGCAAGGTGGTCATGATCGGGATGCGGTTCTGCATCGCCGCCGTGCGGATCTTCACCTCATCCTCACGTGGGTTTTTGCCACTCGGCGTGTTGATGACGAGGGCCATGTCCTTGTTCTTCATCAGGTCGATGACGTTGGGGCGCTGGCCGCTGGCGAGTTTGGGGAGGATTTCAACTTTGATGCCGGCTTCGCTGATGACGCTGCCGGTGCCGCTGGTGGCGTAGAGGGTGAAGCCGAGGTCGGCGTAGCCTTTGGCGATGCGGACGACGTTGGGGCGGTCGGTTTCTTTGACGCTGATGAAGACGTTGCCCTTCGTGGGCAGGGTGCCGCCGGCGGCCATCTGGCTTTTGGCGAAGGCCATGCCGAGGTCGTAGTCGATGCCCATGACTTCGCCGGTGCTCTTCATCTCGGGGCCGAGGATGATGTCCACGCCGGTGAATTTGCTGAAGGGGAAGACGGCTTCTTTGACGCTGTGATGCTTCGGAATGACTTCCTCGGTGAAGCCGAGTTCCTTCAAGGTCTTGCCGGCCATGATCTTGGCGGCGAGCTTGGGCAGCGGGACGCCGATGGCTTTGCTGACGAAGGGCGCGGTGCGGCTGGCGCGAGGGTTGACTTCGATGACGTAGAGGTCGTCGCCTTTGACGGCGAGCTGCATGTTCATCAAGCCGCGGACGTTGAGGGCTTTGGCGAGCTTTTTGGCGGCGTCGCGGATGCGGTCCTGCATTTCTTTGCTGAGGCTGAAGGGCGGGATGACGCAGGCGCTGTCGCCGGAGTGGATACCGGCTTCTTCGATGTGCTCCATGATGGCGCCGATGACGGTGGTCTCGCCGTCGCTGATGCAATCGACATCGACCTCGGTGGCGTCTTCGAGGAAGCGGTCGATGAGGATGGGGTGGGTGGACTGTAACAAAGGCGTCCCGCCTGTGTGTGTTGGGAGCGTACCGCTCCTGACGGCTGGGGACGAGGGCGAGACGCCCTCGACACACACAGCCGGGGACGGCTGTGCTACGGGGATGCCGCCCACTTCGCTGATGGCTTTGGTGACGTAGGTGATGAGTTCGTGGTCGTTGTAAACGATCTGCATGCCGCGTCCGCCGAGCACGAAGCTGGGGCGCACGAGGCTGGGGTAGCCGATCTTGGCGGTGATGGCCAGGGCCTCCTCCAGCGAGGTGGCGGTGCCGCTTTCGGCCTGGTTCAAACCGAGGTCGTCGAGCAGCTTGGCGAACATCTTGCGGTCTTCGGCGAGTTCGATGTTCTTCGGCGAGGTGCCGATGATGCGGACGCCGTTTTCTTCGAGGCCTTTGGCGAGATTGAGCGGGGTCTGGCCGCCGAACTGGACGATGACGCCGAGCACCTGGTCGTGGCGGTTTTCGCGCTCGTAGATGTTGAGCACGTCTTCAAGCGTGAGGGGCTCAAAGTAGAGTTTATCGGAGGTGTCGTAGTCGGTGGAGACGGTCTCGGGGTTGGAGTTGACCATGATGGTCTCGAAGCCCAGCTCGCGCAGGGCGAAGCTGGCATGGACGCAGCAGTAGTCGAACTCGATGCCCTGGCCGATGCGGTTCGGGCCGCCACCGAGGATCATGACTTTCTTGCGGTCGTTGTCGCGCACCTCGTCCTCGATGCCGTAGGTGGAGTAATAGTAGGGCGTGAAGGCCTCGAACTCGGCGGCGCAGGTGTCCACGAGGCGGTAGGTGGGGATGATGCCGAGGGACTTCCGATGAGCACGAGCCTCTGATTGAGAGCATCCTTGTCCAACGGCGATCTGATGATCGGAGAAGCCCATCTTCTTCAACTGGCGTAGCATCGGTTCAGGGAAGCCAGTCTCCTTTTGTGGGAAGACTTCGGGCATCTTCAACCAATCTTTGGTTGCAGCAAGATCAGCGAACTGCTCTGCAACATCATTGATTTCTGATACAACAGACAGACCAGACGAGACCTCTACGATTTCTTGAATCTGCCTCAAGAACCACCGGTCGATCTTGGTGAGCGAGAAGACCTTCTCCACATCCCAGCCCTTCGCGAAGGCTTGGCCGAGGAAGAAGATGCGCTCGGCGTTTGGCACGGTGAGCTTGGTGGTGAGCGTTTCGTCATCGACTTCCTTGTCGGCGCCATCGCCGATGAGGCCGAAGCGTTTGATCTCCAGGCTGCGCAGGGCCTTTTGCAGGCTCTCTTTAAAGGTGCGGCCGATGGCCATGGCCTCGCCGACGGATTTCATCTGCGTGGTGAGCGTCTCGTTGGCTCCGGGGAATTTTTCGAAGGTGAAGCGCGGGATCTTGGTGACGACGTAGTCGATGGTGGGCTCAAACGCGGCGGGCGTGTGGCGCGTGATGTCGTTCTTCAGCTCATCGAGCGTGTAGCCGACGGCGAGCTTGGCGGCGATCTTCGCAATGGGGAAGCCGGTGGCCTTCGACGCGAGCGCGGAGCTGCGGCTGACGCGCGGATTCATCTCGATGACGATCATGCGGCCTGTGTCGGGATGCACGGCGAACTGGATGTTCGAGCCACCCGTCTCCACGCCGATCTCGCGGATGCAGGCGAAGGAGAAGTCGCGCATGATTTGGTATTCGCGATCCGTGAGCGTCTGGATCGGCGCGACGGTGATGGAGTCGCCGGTATGCACGCCCATGGGGTCTAGGTTCTCGATGGAGCAGATGATGACGCAGTTGTCCGCGCAGTCGCGGATGACCTCCATTTCGAACTCCTTCCAGCCGAGCAGTGATTCCTCGATGAGCACTTCGGTGACAGGCGAGAGATCGAGGCCGTTGGCAGTGATGGTTTCAAATTCCTCCTTGTTATACGCGATGCCGCCGCCCGTGCCGCCGAGCGTGTAGGCCGGGCGGATGATGAGCGGCATGGTGCCGATCTCCTCGGCAATGACGCGGGCTTCCTCGATCGTGTGCGCCACGCCGGACTGCGGCAGGTCGAGGCCAATTTTGAGCATGGCGTTCTTGAACTTGAGCCGGTCCTCACCTTTCTCGATGGCTTCGGCATTTGCGCCGATCATGCGCACGCCGTGCTTGGTCAGCGTGCCGGAATTCCACAGCGACATGGCGCAGTTCAGCGCCGTCTGGCCACCGAGCGTGGGTAGCAGCGCATCGGGTTTTTCGAGGATGATGATCTTCTCGACGATCTCGGGATTGATCGGCTCGATGTAAGTCCTGAACGCGAACTCCGGATCGGTCATGATGGTGGCCGGATTGGAATTGATGAGCACCACCTGGTAGCCTTCCTCACGCAGAGCCTTGCAGGCCTGGACGCCGGAGTAGTCGAACTCACAGCCCTGGCCGATGACGATGGGGCCGGAGCCGATGACGAGGATGGTCTTTATTGTGGTGTCTTTGGGCATGAAGGTGCGTAGGGCGAAGGGCTGGGAGCGAAGAAGAGTGAAAGCGTATGATTTGGGCGCTTTCAGGGTGCCGGGAGAGGAATCGGGTGGATTCGCCGCGCTTGGCGGGCCGGAAAGCGCGGCATCTTGCACAGTCGGGAGGGTGCGTCAAATGCGGGGGCGCAAAAGACGCGGAAATAGCCGCTTCGGCGCGGTCGCTGCTCAATTGACCGAGACCTTGACGCCGATGTCCTTGTAGGCGGCGATGATTTCCTGGGCGATCTGCGAGTAACTGCGGTCGTTGAGCAGGAGCGTCAGGTGTTTGAAGGGGGCGGTTTCGCCCTTCATATCTGGCGGCGGGAAGCTGGTGGGGTAGCTGAAGCGGCCGTCGGGGAAGCTTTTGACACGGGGGTCTTTGAAGAAAGTGCGCAGCGCCTCGGTCTCGCCATAGACGGCGTCCATGAACTTGATGAAGCGCGCGCCTGTTTTGTCGCCATCCAAGTGACAAAAATAATAGACGAGCAGCACGGAGCGGAAATACAGCTCGCCCATGCTCTTATTGGAGGAATCGGCGATGCCGGACCAGGTGGCGCGGTTCATCTTCATGTGCGTTTCGAGATTGCCGATGTCGATGGCGTAGCCGCGCTTCTCCATCTCCTTGATGTGATCGCGGATGCTGGTTTTGTGGGCATCGGCGCGGAATTTGCCGGCGTTGTAGGGCAGCATCTCGGTGTATTCGGCGGTGCCTTCGATGACCCAGACCGGCAGAAAGGTGAGATAGGCGTCCATCACCTGATGGGTGATCTCATGGATCAAGGTGCCGCCGTCGTAGTTCTCGTCCTTGGCGTAGGTTTTGCCGAGGAGCTTGAGGCCGATGCTGGGAAAGGGCACGCGGAAGATTTTGTCGCCGCTCATGTACACGCCGCCGGAGTTTGCGGGACCGCCGGCGGCGGTGTAGTCGTTCCGCGTCTCATACAGCGCGGCCTGATAGCGCTCAAAGCCCTCCGGCGGCTGGCAGACGACGCCCCACGGCAGCGAGGAGACGAGGGTCTTCGTGGCTTCAAAGGTGCGCGCGACTTCCTTCATCACGCTGCCGGCCAGTTTGGCCTGCGAGGTGAACTCGAAGCCCTCGGAGCGATAAATGCACTTCCGTGCAGCCGGAGATTCCTCAATGATCTGGATCTCGATGGATTTGGTCGGTACGACGACGTTCTCCGGCCAGGTGCGCTTTTCAATGGGGAGGCGGTTCAACGACGAGGAAGACACAGCGGGCGTGGCACCCTGGGAGGACGAAGGGGCGGCGGGAACCAAGTTTTTTACAAAGGCCTGATCCTCGGCGCTGAGACGTGTGAGCGGGATTTGATGCTCTTTACCATCCGCCATCTTCACGGTGACGCTATCCGCTGTGGCACTGATGAACGCAGCCTGGATGACACGACCCTGCACGTCCTTCCATGGGCGAATCGCCGCATCCTGCGCCAAAGCACCGAATGCAAGAAAGACTGCCGCAATGAAGAGGCTGTGGTTGGCGGGCTTCATGGTGTGGATGAATATAACCAAGCAGGAATTTAGGCAAGACGGCTCTGCTTTTCATGGCAGAATCGGCTGCGTGGCCCGTGATCTGCTTGGCAAGCAAGCGGCGCAGACCACTTTGTGCTCTGAATCTCCCCGATGGTTTCATCCCCCCCAAAATCGTCACCCGCCCTGCTGCATGTGTTCAACCGCTACCTCTTCCGGGGTGGCGAGGAGATGATCGTGGACAAAATCCACGCCGACCTGTCCACGATGCATGCCATGACATGGTGCCGGTTTGACAGTGCGGAATGGACCGGGCCGGAGGCTCCTTCGACGTTTGAGCAGGCGAAACGTCTGTTCTACAATGCAGAGTCACGCAGCCGCTTTGGATCCGCCCTCGACGCGAGCGGCGCAGGCGCGGCGGTGTTTCACAACATTCATCCGGTGGGTTCACCGTCACTCTACCATGCGGCAATGAAGCGCGGGCTGCCGGTGGTGCAGTTTCTGCACAATTACCGGCCGTTCTCGGTCGGCGGCACGCTGCAACTGCACGGGAAACTGCTGCCGGATGCGCTGTACGGCAGCTACTGGCGGGAGGTGCGTGCCGGAGCGTGGCAGAACTCCGTCGTGAAGAGCGCCCTGTTCGCCGTCATGCTGAAGGCGTTGCATCATAGCGGCTGGCTAAAAAGTGTGAAGGCATGGATCACCGTTTCCGACTTCATGCGGCAGCGTCTGGTCGCAGCCGGTGCGCTGCCCGCTGCGCGCGTCCACACGCTGCGTCATGCGTGGAATGCCCTGCCAATGACGCCCGCAGTGGAAGATGCGGGCTACTACTTGTTTCTCGGCCGTCTTGTTGAATCGAAGGGCGTCATTCCGCTGCTCGATGCGTGGGACGAGCTGCGTGCGCAACTCGGCGAACGCACGCCGCTGCTGCACATCGCCGGCGAAGGACCTCTGGCTGACGCGGTGCAGCAGCGTTTGCGCAGCAATCCGTACATCAACCAGCTCGGTCACATCTCAGGTGAAACGAAGCGCGAGGCGATCCGCCGCTGCCGTGCGGTCATCGTGCCCTCAACGTGGTGGGAGCCGCTGGGCCTCGTGGTTTACGAAGCCTATGACTATGCCAAACCCGTGCTCGCAGCCAAATCGGGCGGACTTAACGAGATCGTGCAGCATGGCGTCACCGGCCTGCAGCACGAGCCGGGCGATGTGCGCGGCATCGTGGGTGATGTGCTGGCGATGGAGGCCACACCTGCCACCGCACGTCTCGTGGTCGGGCGTGCCGGACGCCAGTGGCTGCTGCGTGAAACGAACACGCAGGTCTGGCTGCGGCGCTTTGAGGAGATCTTGAGTGAGGCGATGCGGAGTTGACGGTGGTTTACCGTTGTTGACATGGTTGAGCCCAAACCGCCGCCACGGAAACACGTTACCGTATCGAACAAACAAGGCTCCGAGTCTGGCCAAACAACGGTCAACCACCGTAAACCATCGCCGACAACTGCAAACTTTCTCAATGCATGATCGTCACGCGCGCGCCCACCGGCGCATGCGCGAAGATCGTCTCTGCCATGTCGCGTGGCAGGCGGATGCAGCCGTGCGAGGCCGGTGATCCAGGATTCGGGATCGGACCCGCGTGCATGCCAACGCCATAGCCCGTGATGCGCATCCAATAGGGCATGGAAGCGCCAACGTAATGACATCCTGCGGGAACACGGGACACGCCGGCGGTGGCGTTGCTGTTTACCACGTCACCATTGCGGTTCACGATCATGCCGTAGCGGTTCGA
>JAYVIO010000265.1:0-3676 GCA_043770175.1 Verrucomicrobiales bacterium
TCGATGTGCAGGAAGATCACCTTCGGCTTCGGACGCATGATTTCCTCCGCGCGGACATCCCGCAGGTCGAAGACGCCCTCCACCATCGCGCTTTCCTGATGATGCACGCTGCCGGTGATGAGGCCTTCGCGCACTAGCACCTCGACTTCGGCGAGCGTAGGGCCGCTGGGGGCTTCTGCTTTGCCAAACAAACGCATCAACGTGTGTGTGCTCAGCTCCAGCACCCAGACGAGCGGACGACCGATGCGCGAGAGCCAGTCCATGGGCGCGGCCATGGCGCAGGCGATGCCTTCCGCGTTGCGCAGCGCCAGGCTTTTGGGCACCAGCTCGCCAATGATGAGTGAGAGATAGGTGATGAATGCCACGACAAGGCCAAACGCCACCTGCTCCGCGTGTTCGGCCAGCCACGGCACCGCTTTCAACCACGGCACGACATAGCCGGAAAGACTCGCGCCACCAAACGCACCCGCCAGCACGCCGACCAGTGTGATGCCGATCTGCACCGTGCTGAGGAAGCGCTCAGGATTCTGCGCCAACTGAAGCGCCAGCCGTGCCCCCTCGCTGCCGCCATCCGCACGCTCTTGCAGGCGTGCCTTCTTGGCCGACTCGATGGCAATTTCCGCCATGGCAAAGAGCCCGTTGAACACGAGTAGGACGAGGATGATGGCGAGTTCGATCATGAATGTGTGCTGTTAGCCATGAAAACGCTGCGCGGCAAGGCAGGCTCAACTTTTCGCCGCTCGCCGCGCAAACCACTTCCGAATCTCCTCCACCCACAGCACGCTGCTGCCGATGAGGCCGAGGAGGAGGAAGTCGGTGAGCGGGATCGGGACGGTGTAGAAGACGTGGTTCAGTGAATCCGTGTAGATGACGAGCAGGTGCAGCACCATGCCGAGCGCGAGACCGCCAACGAGCCAGAGGTTCTTGAAGACATCGAAGCTGAGCGTGGATTTGAGCGCGCTGCGGCAGTTGAGGACGTTGAACCACTGGCTGATGGCGACGAGTGTGAAGGTCTCCGTCTGCACGAGTTCAAACGGCGCACCGGATGATATGCGCCACATGAAAAAGCCGAAGATGGCAACGACGGAGGTGGTGACCATGAGCAGCAGGCGGTTGAACATCGGGCGCGTGATGAGCGCCTCGCCAGACGGCGTGGGCTTGCGGTCCATTTCATCGCCCTCCAGGCCTTCCATGATGAGGTTTACGGTGACGGTGCCTTCGGTGACGATGTTGATCCATAGGATCTGCACGGCGGCCAGGGGCAGGGGATAACCACACAATAAGGCGAGCAGCAGTACGAGGACTTCATCAATGGAAGTCGCGAAGAGAAACAGCACCACCTTCTTGAGGTTCTGATAAACGAGGCGACCTTCTTCCACGGCTTTGACGATGGTGGCGAAGTTGTCGTCGGTGATGACGATCTTGGCCGCGCCTTTCGCCACCTCGGTGCCGGTGATGCCCATGGCGACTCCGACATCGGCCGTGGCAAGGGCGGGGGCATCGTTCACACCATCACCGGTCATGGCAACGACGTGTTTCTGTGACTGGAAGGCTTCGACGATGCGCAGTTTCTGCGCCGGATGCACACGGGCGAAGACGGAGATGCGGTCCAAACTTGCGCGGAGGTCGGCTTCGGACATGGCTTCGAGTTCCGCGCCATCCACGGCGATGTCACCGGGCCGCGCGATGCCCAAAGCGGTCGCGATGGCGAGGCCGGTGGCTTTATGATCGCCCGTGACCATCACGGGGCGGATGCCAGCGACAAGACATTCTTCGACGGCAGCCTTCACTTCATCACGCGGCGGGTCCATCTGCCCCAGCAGGCCGAGGAAGCGCAGCCGACCGCGATACGGCTCAAAGCCCGCCGCCTCATCGAGCGCGGCCTCATTCACCTCGGCTACGGCCAGCACCCGCAGGGCCTGTGTGGCGAGATCGGTGGCAGTTTGATGGGTCTTGGCCAGATCAAGCGTCGCAGGATCGCAGAGATCGAGCAGCATCTCGGGCGCGCCTTTGAAAACGATGCGCCCGCTCGTGTTGTGGCCGTTTTGCGTCGCCATCATCTTCGTGGTGGCATCAAATGGGATCTCGGCACGGCGTGGCAAGTGATGGCGCAGTGTGTCCGGCTCTACGCAGCCTTTGAGCGCCACGGTGAGCAGGGCGGACTCGGTGGGGTCGCCCAGCGCACGCCAGCGCGTATCTTCGGCATCGGGCGGGACAAGTTGCGCGTCGTTGCAGAGCACCACGGCTTCCAGCAGAGACTTCAATGCGGCATCATCGGGCGCACTGAGTTCTTTGCCAGTGACGCTGAGCCTGCCTTCGGGCGAGTAACCGGCCCCCGTGACCTCGACGCGGCGTGCATCAGGCAAGATGAGCGTGGTGACGGTCATCTCGTTCTTCGTGAGCGTGCCCGTTTTGTCGCTGCAAATGATGCTCGTCGATCCCAGCGTCTCCACCGCCGCGAGGCGGCGCACGATGGCACCGCGCCGCGCCATGCGCTGCATGCCCACAGCGAGCGCGATGGTCATCGCCACCGGCAGCCCTTCAGGCACCATCGAAACCATCTGACTGATCGCCACCATGAAGATCTCGGCGAAAGGAATGCCGCGCAGCAAACCAAAGGCGAGCACGAGCACGAACAACACGATGGACGCCACCACCAGCCATTGGCCGAACTGATGCAGCCGCAGTTCCAGTGGTGTCTTGGGGTCCACCGCCGTGGCGGTGAGCTTCGCTATCTTGCCGACCTCCGTTTGCAATCCGGTGGCGACGATCACCGCACGGCCACGACCTGCTGTGAGATGCGTGCCGGAGTAGATCATGTTTTTGCGGTCACCCAGGCCCGAGTCCTCCGGCAGCACCTCTGTGTGTTTTAATACCGGTAGTGACTCGCCTGTCAGCGCGGCTTCGGTGGCCTCCAGTGCCGCGGCTTCGAGCAGTCGCGCATCCGCGGCCACGGCATCCCCGGCGGCGAGTAACACAACGTCGCCCGGCACCACATCGCGCGCCTCGATGATGGCTTCGGTGCCATCACGCACCACGCGCACCTTGAGTGACGACATCTTGCGCAGCGCCTCCATCGAATGCTCCGCCCGGCCTTCCTGCAGCGCACCGATGACCGCATTCACCAGCACCACGACGAGAATGACGACCGCATCATTGGAATGCCCCATCGCAAACGCGATGACCGCCGCGACGAACAGGATGTAGATGAGCGGGCTGGCAAATTGCGCTGCAAACACTTTCCACAACGACTTGTGTTTGGCCTCGGGCAGTTCGTTTGGGCCGTGCTCCGTCAGGCGTTCGGCAGCCACGCTGCTGGCGAGTCCGGCGCGTGCCTCCGTTTGGAGTGATTCAATAACTGCAGCAGCTTCCGCAGCGTGCCAGGTGAGTGAAGTGGTTGCAGGCATGGTGGACTATAAACACAACGAATACACAGGCCACGCTCTCCTTGCATTTTTTGTAGTGCGAGGTTCGTCGGCGTTCAACGACGCACAAGTGGGGTGTGGACCCCATTGCCCGATCAGGTCTGGAGCAAATAGGCTGAGGGCGTCAAAAAATAACTTCCAATCACCAACGCCCTTTTCACATGCACACGAAACTTGTTACGCCTCACGGCTATATCCTGGCCCTGCTCTCTGTGGCGGCCTCCACTGGCTGGGTGACCGCCCAGGAAGAC
>JAYVIO010000266.1:0-3673 GCA_043770175.1 Verrucomicrobiales bacterium
GATCCCTCCGTTGAAGATGACCCTGTTGGCATTGCCATTCGCACCCTGTTTGGCGCGTTGTTCATGGTTCTGCTTGATGCCTTCCCAGTATTGCATCGCGTCAGGCAGATCGCGCTCCTTGCACAGCTTCCATTGCTCCGGCGTCAGGATAGCCTGCATCTCCTTGTCCGGCACGCCGCCCATCGGCACCAGCGCGTAGTAGTATTGTAGGAACCACTGGTGGGACATGTAGCGTTCGATGTCCGGCAGGTATTCGGCCAGCACCTTCTGAATCGCGGCTTCGATCTTCACACACTGCTCCGCTGTGAGCCTGCGGCGACGGTCCAGCTCCGAGGTGCTCATCGCCGCCATCGCCTTCAGCCGGTAGTCACGCCGCGCGTCCACCACCTGCTTGAGCTGCTTCTGTTGTGATTCATTCAGCGTCGTGCTCAACGCCTCCTTCCACACCGTCGCCTCCTGCGCCTCGCCTTCATTGCGGCTGAAGTTCACACGCTCCGTGCCTGCCAGCGCCTGCAAAATGTTTTTCGCAGTGGCGGTCTGCACGCTTGAACGCACGTAGCGCTCCAACGTCTGCCGCCAAGAGCTTAAATTCTGCTCCGTCGCGCCCTTGGCCGCCGTGGTGAGTCGTGCAACGTCCGGCGCGGGCAGCGTCAGCACGCGCGTGGCGTCCTCGACCAGCGGCATCATCGCCGCCAGCACGCGCTTGCGCTCTGTCACGAACATCTTGTACAAATGCGCCGCGATTGCCGCCTCCATGTCCGGCACCTCCGGTCCATTGCTGTTCATGTCAGGGATCGCAATGTTGCGTGAGGAACTGCTGCCCGAGACAATCAGCTCCTTCCAATGCTTCCATTGCACGTCGTCGAGAATCGCGCGCACCGTCTCCTCCTTGGCCTTGCCGGCGCTTTGGAAGAGCTGCGTGGCATTGTAGCTCCAGTACTGCTGGCGCCGCTGTTCCATGAGCGGCTGCATCAGCTCCCGCAGCAGCGGCTCCAGCTTTGTGCGCTGGTCCGCGTTCAACGCCAGTGTCTTGTCCATCTCCGCCAGGCAGGCGCGGGCGATCGCTCCGCTTGTGCGGTCCTCGCGCTGCTTGTTCTCCGCCGCCATGCGCGTGCGTTCATCCTCGGACAGCAGTTTCTTCAGCCCATCCTTCCAAATCGGCAGCACCAACGCCTGCTGTTCCTCATTGATGCCAAAATAGACATTGCCGCGGATGCGTTTGCGCTCCGGTGTCGAATAATTCTTCGCCTGCTGCAGCCAGCCCTTCCGTGCCAGCTTCAGCGACTCCTGAATCGCCGCCTTCGACAGCGTTTCCAGCTCCTTCTGCCGCTCCTTGCTCAAACTCAGCGCCACCGTGATGCTGTCGATCTCCGCAGTCAGCGCCGTCTCCATTTGCTGCTCTGCCTGCTGCTCGGACGGCTTGATCATGTCGGCCAGTTCGGCCTCGTCCTTGGTGCGCTGTTCCTTGTCGGCTTTCTGCCAGATCGCGATCTGCTCCGCTGGCAGCACTTTCGCCGCCACATCATCCCAAACCTTGTTCCAAGCCTCGCCTCGCGGCCGGTCGAAGCGGATGTAGAAAGCACTGCTGCCTGTCTTCTTCTGCCGGGCTTCGGGTGGCAGCGTCCGCAGCATGCCTGCCGCACGTTTCTGTTCCGCCGCGCACAGCCGGTTCAGCAAAGCCTCCGCCTCTTTGTTCAAGGCCGCGATGTTCGCTTCCGACAGTTGCAGCGCATTCTTCATCAACCCGATCTTCGCCTGCAGATCCTCGTTCATTGGTCCGCGTGACTCCCGCACCCAGCGTTCAAGATAAGCGGCGATCTCCTCATCCGCCTGCTTCTTCACTTTCGCATCTGCTTCGTTCCAGGTGGCAAAACGTGCCTCACCGAGCGTCGTCTTCAATGCGGCAATCCATGCCGCGTCTTCATTCGGCGGCGTCCAGTCTTCGATCGGCTCTCCCGGCCCTGCATTCTCCGGCTTCCAGACACCGATATGCCGGATCGCCGCCGCATCCGACGTGCGCGAGAGATACGTGCGCATCATCACAATCGCCTGCGGCTTCCAGGCCTTCAAAGCAGCTTCCACCGCTTTTGTCGCTGCATTCTTCAACGTGGTCGTCTCATCCGGCGTGAGTTTCGCCACTGCATCCACCGCCTTGATCACCTCGTCCATGTGCGTGGCGAGCTGCTTCTGCTTCTCCGGCGCGCATTTGGCCACAAACTCCGTTAGCACCTTCTCCACCGCTTCTGAAAGCGGTTTTTTCGTCTCGGCACGCGTCAGCGTTTGCGCCTGCGCAACACCGAGACTGGCACAAAAAACTGTGAGCAGCACCAGACGTATCATTTCACCGTGCCTCCCGCCTCCAGCTTGTTGAAATAGGCATCCAGGCCCGTCTTGAATTCTTCCGGCAGTTCGCGTCCGGCCTTGCCGGTCGATTGACCGACAGGACGCACCTCGGCCTTGCTCTCCGCATCACTGCCCGGCCCCAGATCGGCCAGCGCTGCTTCAGAAGCCGATGCCGCTGTGCCGCCACCGCCCGGATTCGATCCGCCACCGCCGCCACCGCCCTTGCCCTGGCGCTTCGCTTGCAGCAGCAGTTCAATCGCCTCTGTCTCCGCCGCAATCGCCGCTGCTCCCGTGTCCGCTTTGTCCAGAATGCCCGCTGCTTCCATCATCACGCCCATCACCGCATCCAGCAGCTTCAGTTCCTTGCCAAACTTCTCATTCCCCTGCGGCAACCGCAGGATGTCATCAAACGCGCCCCGCGTGTTCGCCTGAATGCCAAACTGCTTCGATGCCAGGTTCGCGGACTTCTGGGCATGCTCCCCGTCTTTCAATGCGGCCTTTGCGCTTTCCAGCTCACGCGTTTCATCGCGCAGCTTCATCTCATCACGCAGCGACTTCATCACCTTCAAAACAATCTCCGGCGGCAGGCTGTCCGCGCTGCAACTACTGCACGATTTGCAATCGCTGGCCGCCACCATCTCCTCGGCCCAGCGGTCCAGCGTGTCCGCCCAAAACTCAGCGCCCGACATGCTGTTGCCGCTCAAATTCACCGCCGCCTGATCGCCCAGCGTTGAAAGCGCCTTGATCACCTGCGTCTCCTTCATCTGACCGATGATGTTTTTGAAATGCATCTCCGGCTTGCGGGCAAAATAGGCCTCCAGATCGCTCTGAATCACGCGCACCGTCTCACTCTGCTTCTTTTCGTTCTCCGCAATCGTCGCCGCGTCCCTTACCGGCTGCCGTTCCAACCCAAAGGCGCTCAGCGTCTTCGTGTTCAAATCCTTCGCCGCCACCAACTGCTGTCGTGACGCCGCCTTGAAGCGTTTTACAAACGTGCTCGCCTCCAAACTCGCCAAGATCGCGCTCAGCTCATCCGACACCCGCGCAAACTCGGCCAGCAGCAGCTTCTGCTCATCAATCGCGTCATCCATCTTCTTCTGCGCCGGCGATTGGGCCTCCTGCGGTTTCTCTTCTCCACCATCCTTCTTCTTTGATGGTGCCGCCGCCATCTGCGTCGTCGGCAGCTTCATCGTGCTCGGCTTCGGTGGCGACGGCTTCGCATTCGGATCAACCGGTTGCTGTTCCGCCTTGCTCATCGAGCCTTCCTTGTCCGCGATGCTCGGCATGTTCTCCTTTTTCTGTTCTTCCGTGGACGCCTTGCCGCCCTGCG
>JAYVIO010000267.1:0-3662 GCA_043770175.1 Verrucomicrobiales bacterium
CTTCGAGCCAGACGCGGAATTTCTGCCAGGCGGGTTTGTCATCCGGCAAGGTGGCGCTGGCGAGCAGCGGCTCGATGGGCTGTGGATAATGGATGTGGCCCTTGGTGATGTCGCCGGGCACCAGGCCGAGAATGAAGGGCTCGGAGAGATCGATGCCGAAAATCTTTGGATCGTAATGCGTGTCGCGATGCATCGCCTGCGCCTCGACCTCGATGTCGTAGAGGCCGGAGACGGGAACGCCCTGCAGGAAGTCCTCGATGTGGCCGTAGCTGCCCTGGCGCGTGTCGGTGTTGGGCTGCTCGTAGATGTTCAGGTAGCGGTAGTTGAAGGCGGATCTGTGCGGGCCTTGAAGCTCCTCGTATTGCACGAAGTGGCCGTTGAAGCGCCAGTCCTTCGGCTCCATCGCCGGTTTGCCGAGACGCGTTTCGACGAGCCGGTTCGCGGACTGGAAGTATTGATCAACGAGAAAGCCGGAGGTCACGAGCGTCTTGCCGATGGTGTCCATGTGCTCGGCGGTTTTCTCCTTCGGAAAATCCGCAGTGAGCCCGAGCGTATCCACGCGACGACCAAACAGCACGGCGAGCGTGTTCTCATACTCGCGGCTGGACAGCCGGCGCATCACCGTGCGGCTACCCGTGCTCTGGAATTTGGCGTGAGCGACCGCCGTTCCGTCACGCAGCGCGCGGATCATCGCGAGGCGTTCGTCGTCCTTCGGCTGGTCCGCCTTTTTCGGCGGCATCTCCCTCAGCGTGAGCTGGTCGATGATGTCGCGGGCCTCGATCAGATCGGAGACCGATTTCAAAGGCAGCGCGAACTTCTCGAACGAACGGTCACCCTTCTGCACATCGGAGTCGTGGCACTCGAGGCAGTATTTCCCGAGGAACTGCTGCACGATTTTTGGGGATGCGTCGGCGGCCCGGGCAGCCGACACAAGAACCATTGCCGCCATACTCGCGACAAAACAGGACTGAAGAACGGTCCGCATCACGCAAAGCGCCCGGTGCTGCTGCCAAACGAATCTGTTTCCACGCCCATCTTCTGCGCGATGTCCACGAAGAGATTACACAGCGGCACCTTGTTGATGCCGTCACGGGGCACGGTCCGGAATTCTCCGTGCTTGTAGCCGCCGCCGGCCAGGAGGATGGGCAGGTCGGAGTTTTTGTGGACGTTGCCGTCGCCCATGCCGCTGCCGAAAAGCACCGTCGTCGAGTCGAGCAGCGTGCGCTCACCGTCGTTCATCTTCGAGAGGCGGGCGACGAATTTGCCGAAGTGCTCGATCTGATATTTCTCGAGCGTGATGAGGCTGGCGATGGACTCGGCGTCGTTGCCGTGGTGCGAGAGGCCGTGCCAGTCCTTCTTGATGCCGAGATGCTGCGGCATGAAGTCGCCACCGATCTCCAGCGTGGCGATGCGCGTGCTGTCCGACTGCAAAGCGAGAGCGATCATCTCATACAGCAGCGGCAGATCTTCCACCGCATTGCGGTTCGCCGGCTTGTCGAAGGGTGCTTTCGGTTTCGGTTGGTTGGTCCAACTCCGACGCAGATCAAGGCGCTTCTCCACATCGCGGACCGAGGTCAGGTATTCGTCGAGCTTGTCCTTGTCCTCCTTGTTCACCCGCTTGGAGAGACGATTCGCCTCATCCCGCACCGAATCGAGGATGGATGCCTGCACCTGGTTTTCCTGCATGCGCCTCGTCTGCCGTTCCTGCGAGTCGGTGACGAAAAGTTTTTCAAACAACTCCGACGGATTCGTCACCGGCGGCACCCTCACGCCCGACTTCGTCCAGGCGATCTGGCAGCCTCCGTGAATGCCGCCTTCCGAACCCACCGTCAGCGCGGGAAAACGCGTCTCGAAACCCACTTCGTCGGCCAGGAACTGGTCGATGGTCACATTGCCCTCATGGCGGTTTTGCGCCTCGGAGTGCAGCACGCCGGAAAGGAACGAGTGCACCGCGAAGTGCCCGCCTTTAACCCCGTGATCGAGTCCGCGAAGGACCGTCATCTTATCGCGGATATCCCACAACGGCTCCAGCAGCGTGGTCTTTTCGTAATTGCGGCCCGCGGTCGATGGAAAGAGCTGCTTGGTCTGGTAGCCAAGCAAATTCCCAATCGCCACAAAGCGCCGGGCGCCCATGCCCGCACCCTTGGCGATCTGCACCGCCGAGTTTCCACCCACGTCTTTGGCCATGAGCGAAGGCAGCCCCGGAAGTGCCAGCGTGGTGCCGAGAGTTTGGAGAAGAAAGCGGCGGCGGTTCATGCTTGAAGAGTATAACGCCGAGAAACAGCGGGCAACAGGTCAGTTTCGTTACAGCAGGTCTGTGATCGTTCAGCGGGATTCATTCAATGAAGGCAGGTCAGCCAGGGGGAATCCAGGGCGGCGGTGTTCGGTTTGCGGGCAACCTGTCTACGTCGTCAGCGAAAGCGGACCCGATTCACACAGCTTGCTGCTGCCAAATGTCTTCAGCGGATGGCCGAAAGCGTGGGCGACGGAAAGCCAGAGGCGGTTGTGGGGCGTCAGCTTCTCTTGAAGGGATCTTCCCGACTTGAAACCAAGTCCGCCGCCGACGAGCACGAACGGAATGTTGTCCAGCGTGTGGCTGTTGCCTTTGCCAAGTTCGTTCGTCCAAAGGATCGTCGTGTGGTCGAGCATCGACCCGCTGCCGCCGGGCTCGGGCGTGTCGGCCAACTTCTTGGCCAGCATCGCCAACTGCTGGGCAAACCAGACGTTGATCTTGAGGAGCTTTTCCTGGGACGGCTCGTTCAGGTCGGGATCATGCGAGATCCCGTGATGCCCTTCCTCGATTCCCAGCCAGCGCATCCGCGCGTTTCCGACGGAGTTCGTGAACTGCAACGACCCGACCCTCGCCATGTCGTTGGCGAATGCATTCACGAGAAGGTCGGTCTGCATCGCGGCCGCCCGCGGCATGTCGTCGTTGTCCGCGCTCACTCCCGGCGGAAGAACCGGTGCGGGCTTCGCCAGTTTCTGGCGCGCGGTGTCGCGCAGTTCCGTCTCCATCTCGCGGACGAAGGTGGCGTGTTTGTCGAGCAACGCCTTGTCCTCACGCCCCAGCTTGGACGCGACGGTCTTCAAGTCGCCGCGGAGATCGTCGAGAATGCTGCCGAGGTTCTCCCGGTCCTGCATCTGGCCGTAGAGCTTCTCGAAGACCTGATAAGGATCGGAGACCGGAGCGACCGGCTGATTGGGTCCGGCGTAGGTCCAGCGCGTCCACGGATCGGCCCGGTTCGGCACGGCGACGCCGAGTTCAAGCGAACCAAAACGCGTGCGGGTTTCCGGCCGGGACTGGAGAAACTGTTTCAGCTCCTGGTCGATGGACGGACCACTGGCCCATCCGGCCGGAGTGTCGGAACCGCCCTGGATGTTCCCCGGGAACAACTCGATGCCGGTAAGCAAGCAGCTCATGCCGCGCATGTGGCCGTCGCCATCGCCGCGAACTTTATTGCAAAGGCCCTTGATCACGAGCGTCCGGTCCCGGAACGGTTCCAATGGGGCGAGGATGCGCTTGAACTTGAAGTCGGCTCCCGCCTCATCGGGCCAGAACTGGCCCGGGATCGTGCCGTTCGGGCTGAACATGAAGATCATCCTCTGGCGCGGCCTCGCGGAGGACGAGGCGTTCAATCCAGGCAGGCCGGCGACGAGCGGGA
>JAYVIO010000268.1:0-10450 GCA_043770175.1 Verrucomicrobiales bacterium
GTGCCGAGGCCGTGCGCATCGCTCTCGAAATCACCGATCAAATCGAACGCAACGCCGCTCTGGCAACGCAATGAAGCGCATCTTCATCATCGCAGGCGAAGTCAGCGGCGACACCCATGCCGCCGGACTGCTGCGTGAATTGAAGGAGCTGGAACCGGACATGCGAGTTCTCGGGCTTGGTGGCCCCAAAATGCGCGAGGTGATGGGCGAAGGCATTGAAGACTGGGTCGAAACCGCCGGTGTCGTCGGGTTGTGGGAAGTGGTGAAGATGTACGGCTACTTCAAAGAGAAGATGAATGCCGTGCTCGACTCGATGCTCGAACAAAAACCGGATGCGGTGATCCTCGTTGATTATCCCGGCTTCAACCTGCGGCTGGCGAACGCACTGCGCACGGGCGGTTACAAGGGACGCATCCTCTATTACATCAGCCCGCAGGTGTGGGCATGGAAGAAAGGCCGCGTGAAGACGATGGCGAAGGTGCTCGACCTCATGATCTGCATCTTCCCCTTCGAGAAGGAATTTTATGAGAAGAGCGGCCTGCGCACCGAGTTCAGCGGGCATCCGATGGTGGACCGCGTGGTCACGTTGAAGCGTGAATGGAAGCGCGAGCCGGGTCTCGTCGGCTGGTTCCCTGGCAGCCGGCTCAACGAAGTGCGCCGTTTGTTTCCGATCATGATGGAGGCCGCGAAAGCGATCAAAGAAGCCGTGCCCAATGCCCGCTTCGCTGTTTCTGCGGCAAATGAAACTCTCGCCGGTTTCATGCGCAACATGGCAGATGAGCACGGCATGCCCGAGGCCAAGCGCTGGATTGAAGCTGGTACCGTCTATGACCTCATGCAGCGTGCGGAAGCCGGGGCCGTGGCCTCCGGCACCGCCACGCTCGAAGCCGCCTGTTTTGGCCTGCCCTACACGCTGATCTACAACGTGAGCTGGCCTACGTTTGTCATTGGCAAGCTGGTGGTGCGCATCAAACACCTCGGCATCATCAACATCCTCGCGAAACGCGAAGTGGTGAAGGAACTTGTGCAAGGAAAGCTCAGTGCGACGACACTTGCCACAGCAACGCTAGAACTGCTGACCAGCGAATCCAAACGGCAGCAGATGCAGCAGGAACTGGCGGACGTGGTGGCGACGCTCGGCAGTGGCGGCGCTTATGCACGCGCGGCGCAAGCGGTGCATGAGTGCCTGACCGTTTAAGCCGCTTCAGATGTCGACCTGCGGCAGCTTCCACACATGCTTCGCGTATTCGAGGATGGTGCGGTCGCTGCTGAACTTGCCGACACGCGCGGTGTTGTGAATGGCCATCTTCTGCCAGCGCGACTGGTCACGATAGGCCTTGTCCACCTCGGCCTGGGAAGCGGCATAGCTATCGTAGTCGGCCATGACGAGGAACGGATCGCCATGCGCCAGAAGACTGTCGCGCAGCGGCTTGAACTCGTCTTGATTGCCGGTGAAGTAGTCGGAGGCGAGCCAGTCGATGCTGAGGCGCAGATCTTCGCTGGCGTGGTAGAAATCCCACGGATTGTAGCCCTTGGCGTAGAGTTCGGTGACCTCCTCGACGGTGAGACCGAAGATGAAGATGTTATCCGGGCCGACTTCTTCGAGGATTTCGACGTTCGCACCGTCCAGTGTGCCGATGGTGAGCGCACCGTTGAGGGCGAGCTTCATGTTGCCGGTGCCGGAGGCTTCCTTGCCAGCGGTGGAGATTTGCTCCGAGAGATCGGCGGCGGGAATGATGCGCTCGGCGAGGGAGACGCCGTAGTTCGGGATGTAGATGACCTTCAGCTTGCCATCGACACGCGGATCGTGATTCACCTTGGCGGCAAGCGCGTTGATGGCATGAATGATGTTTTTCGCGAGGTAATAGCCCGGCGCGGCCTTGGCGCCGAAGATGAAGACACGCGGCGTCATGTCGATCTGCGGATTGGCGATGATCTTGCGGTAGAGGCTGACGATGTGCAGCAGATTGAGGTGCTGGCGCTTGTATTCGTGCAGACGCTTGATCTGCACATCGAACAAAGCGTCCGGGCTGACGCAGACGCCGCAGGTGTCCTGGATGATCTTGGCGAGTGTCACCTTGTGCCCGCGTTTGATCTGATGGAAGCGTTCGCGGAACGAGGCGTCGTCGGCAAAGCGGTCGAGCGCTTTCAGTTTCGTGGAGTCCTTCAGCCAGCCTTCACCGATGGATTCGGTGATGAGGGAGGAGAGCTGCGGATTGCAAACATCGAGCCAGCGCCGAAAGGTGACGCCATTGGTGAGATTGAGGAAGCGGTCGGGATACAGCTCAAAGAATTCAGGGAACAGACGTTCGCAAAGCAGCCGCGTGTGCAGGGCGGCGACACCGTTGGTGGCGTGGCTGCCAAGGACGGAGAGATGCGCCATGCGCACATGCTTGCCACCGCGCTCCTCGATGAGAGAGAGATTGCGCTTCTTTTCTGCGTCACCAGGCCAGCGTGCCTCCACATCGCCACTGAGGAAACGTTGATTGATGTCAAAGATGATCTGGAGATGACGTGGCAGTACACGCTCAAAGAGCGCGGCACTCCAAGTTTCGAGCGCCTCGGGTAGCAGCGTGTGGTTGGTGTACGAGAAGGTTTTCTGACAGATGTCCCAGGCCTGGCTCCACTCGATCTTCTCGTCATCCACAAGGATGCGCATGAGTTCAGGAATGGCGACAGCGGGATGCGTGTCATTGAGCTGGACGGCGGCCTTGGAGGGGAATTCGCTCCACGGCAGGTCATAGCCGCCTTTGAAACGGCGCACGATGTCAGCCAGCGAGCAGGCGACGAAGAAATACTGCTGCACAAGGCGAAGTTCCTTGCCGCTTTCCGTGGCGTCGTTCGGATAGAGCACTTTCGAAACCGTTTCCGCGATGGCTTTTTCGCGCAAGGCTTCGACGTAGCTGCCTTCGTTGAAGACCTTGAAATTGAAATCTTCATCCGCCTGCGCCTGCCAGAGGCGAAGCACGTTCACGGTGCTGCTGTCGTAACCGACGATGGGAATGTCCCATGGCAGACCGAGGAGGCACTTCGTTTCGATCCATTCGTGGTGCGGTTGGCCGAACTCGTCGAATTTTTGGATCACTTTGCCATACAGATGCACCGTCTGGCGATACGAAGGGCGGGCGATCTTCCACGGGCTGCCATCGCGCATCCAGGCGTCAGGATGCTCGACCTGTTTGCCATTGACGAACTCTTGGCGGAACAGGCCGAACTCATAATGAATACCGTAGCCAATGGCCGGCAGATCCATCGTGCTGAGCGAATCCATGAAGCAGGCGGCAAGACGACCAAGGCCGCCATTGCCGAGGCCCATGTCGGGTTCTTTCTGCACGAGCACATCGAGATCCTTGCCCATTTCCGCCAGCGCCAGCTTCGTGGCATCATAGATGCCGGAGTTGCGCAGGTTGTTTTCCAGCAGGCGTCCCATGAGATATTCCAGCGAGAGATAATGCACGCGGCGCACGCCCTGCGCACGATGCTGCCGCCGCGACTGGGTGGCACGCTCCATCACGCGGTCACGCACGGCGAGGGAGGTGGCGACGAACCAGTCGTTCTCGCTGGCGGTTTCAATGTAGGCCCCGAGCGTAAAACGCAGGTGATTGGTGATCGAGAGCTTGAGACTGTCGGTGGTGTTGAGGACGGCGCAGTTGGCGAGGGCTTCCATGAGTGTGCTTTGTTTGAAAAATTACCAGGTGAGCCACTTGGGTGGGTCAACAGGTGCAATGAGGAGGGTGATTTCGCCTTTGGGCGGTTTGGTTTGAAAGTGAGATAGCAGGATACCTGCCGTGCCACGCTGGAATTCCTCGAATTTTTTAGTCAGTTCGCGGGCGACCACCACACGATGCTGCGGGGCGGCCTCGGCGAGGATGGCAAGCGTATCCACGAGGCGGTAGGGGCTTTCGAAGAAGATGCTGGTGCAGTCACGTTGCACGGCGGCGGTCAGCACGGTGGTGCGCGCCCCTTTTTTGTGCGGCAGGAAACCGCCGAAGTAAAATGGCGTCGTCGGCAGTCCTGAAGCCGCGAGTGCCGTGAGCACGGCACTAGGACCAGGAATGCTTTCGACATGCAATCCAGCGGCAACCGTCGCGCTGACGAGTCGTTGCCCCGGATCGGACACCGTGGGCATACCGGCATCAGAAATCAGCGCCACGCTACCGCCTTGACGCATGTGTTCGAGCAATTGCGGGATGCGCTGCGCCTCGTTGTGCTCATTGAGGCTGATGAGCCGCGCACGGATGTCATGATGTTTAAGCAGCATGCCAGAATGCCGCGTGTCCTCACAGGCTACCAGATCAGCGACCTTCAGCGTGTCGAGCGCTCGCTGCGTGATGTCACGCATGTTGCCGATGGGCGTGGCGACGAGATGCAAGCCGGGCGGAAGGCGGCCCGTTGAAACCACCGGCTCCAACTCGAATCGCGCATCTTCTTCGCTCTTGACAGGCTCTGGGGGTAAATCCTGCTCCGACGACATGTGGCGACGGGCGGTTACCAACCTTCGGAAACCTGGTCCGCCAGATTGTAGGCGAGGCGCTGAGCGGCGTCTTCGAGCAACTGGGTCTCCGAGAGTTGGAGGTTCGCGTCGAGGATGATGTAGGAGTCTCCGGTAGCGGTGCCATTATGAAGCACGACTCCCGAAGCTGCATCTTTGATGACGTAGGTGCTGCTGAGAGCCGCCATGATCTGCGAGGAGCGCAGGATGTTGTTGCGGTCAGAGCGGAACTGGGAGCGGGTGATGCGCTGGATTTTTCCCTCCAGCACCGCTTCGGCGTCTCTTGTGGCGACGATCTGATAGGAGCCGTGATTTTGCATCTGCTTGATGATCGCGTTTGTCACGAGCACGGCGAGACGCGGCTCCAGCGTGAGATTTTCAAAGGTCGGTACCGCGATCTTGGTGATGTTGCGCAAGTGGGCGGGCTTTTGACCGCCAAGACTGTAGCCCGCACAGCCAGAAAGCAGGAGACACAAGGGGGCTACAAAAAGGAAAATCTGTTTCATCCAAAAAGAGTTTGAGAAGTGACCGCCAGCATGGCGTGCTGTCATGACCGCGCAAGAATTATGACGCAGGCTTCAGCGTAGGCGGCGGTGGCACAGGCAGTCTGTTGCCGGGAGTTGGGGCAGGAGGGATCATCGGCGCATTCGGCGCGGGGGGCACCGGCAGCAGCGCTGGCTTTTCTGTCTCCGGCACCGGTGGCAGCAACGAACCCGCCCCGGGCTTTACCGCACCTGGACGCAGCGGCAGCGTCGGTTCCTGCAGCGGGATGGGCATGAAACCGTCATCTCCGGTGCGCATCTTGGGCTTCTGACTCAGGCGGGCGAGTTCCGGTGCGAGCGGCCCGACATACTCATCGCGTGATTTCAAATTGTGTGCTGTTAGAGCGGTGTAATCCTGACCTGGACCTCTTTTCGCATCCGATACGCCATCGGGATCTACGGCGGCGAGTTCCGCCAGCAGCGTGCGAGCTTCGGCAGAAACTTCAGGGGAGCCAAACTTGAGGGCTTCGTTGAGATAAATCGCCGCAGCCGGAGTCTTGCCAATGCGCTTGTAAAACTTTGCCACTGTGAGCGATTGATTGGCCTCAGCTGTGTTCACCTGCCGCAGGATCTGCTCGGTCTCATCTTTCCGTTCACCACCGGGGTTGGCGGTGATGTAGGTGCGCAGCGCATCACGTGCAGCCAGCAGGTTCGAGGCATCTTCGCTGCGCTGGGCAGCGATGTTGCTGATGGAGCCGATGCGGAACTGTGCTTCGGCCGCCTGCGAGGTGTTGGGATAATTTTCCACCACCTTTTGATAGGCGGCGACAGCTTTGTCCTTCTCCTTCATATCCTGCTGGATCTCAGCGATGCTGAACTGCGAGAGCGGGGCGTATTTGCCAAAGGGCGCGTTCTTGATGATCTTTTCGTAAAACTCGATCACATCGGTGGCACCCATCTTCATTGGCAACAGCAGCAGGCTGCGCTGCTTTTTGCCACCTTTCGCCTCCTCGGCGATTTCATATTGCTTCTCGACGGCATCACTGAAGCGCGGGCTGTCAGGATAGGCCTGGATGAACGCCTGAAACGCGTCAAAAGCATCATCCATTTTGCCCACATGGCGTATGATCAGCGCGTTCTGAAAGGAAGCCTCCGCAGCACTCTTGGTGAAGGGGTATTGCTTCATGATGGCCTGATAGATCCCTTGGGCTCTGCTGGTTTTGCCACCGTTGTGGGCGGCCTGAGCGTCCGCGAGCATGCTGGCGGCGGCAGTTTCCTGCGACTCACGCTCGCTGGCCATCGGTGCCACCTTGTCCTTCTTGCCAGAAAAAGGCCAGATGGCAGGAGCTAAAGTCGTCAGGGATAGGAATGAAACCGCACATGCCAGAAAGACCGGCAGGCGGGCGAAGGGGGTGAATTTCATCGTCCCGATAGTATGTTCTGGTTAAGCATGCGTCAAGGTGACAACCACCTGGGTTTGCAAGGTTCGCACAGCTCTTGTTTTGCTTCTTTTTCCGGTTTATGACGACCCCTCATGCGCCGTTTCATCCTCATCGCCCTGATTCTCCCTGTTCTGGCTCATTGCCAGCAAACTCCTCCTGGTTACCAGGTCGTGCGCAATCTCGACTACGTCGGCGCTGGCAACCCGCGTCAAACACTTGATCTATACCTGCCCGAGACCAAGACCACCAAGCCGCGACCGCTCGTGGTGTACATTCACGGCGGCGGTTGGGAAGGCGGCAGCAAGGACCAGGCCGGTGTGCTGTTCGGCCTCCTCAAGGACAAAGGCTACGCCGGAGCCAGCATCGCCTACCGCCTCACCAACGAGGCCATCTGGCCCGCCCAAATCCACGACTCTAAGGCCGCCATCCGTTTTATTCGCGCTCATGCGGCGGAAAACCAGATCGATCCCGACAAAATTGCCGTCTTTGGCATCTCCGCTGGCGGTCATCTTGTCAGCATGCTCGGCGTCAGTAGCGGCGTGAAAGAACTCGAAGGCGAACTCGGCAAACAGCTCGATCAAAGCAGCCGCGTCACCTGCGTACTCGACTTCTGCGGCCCCTCGAATTTCCTTACCTTCGGCGGCAAAGGCAGCGTCATTAATCCCGACGATCCCAAGAGCGCCGTAGGCAAACTCATCGGCGGTCCGGTTAAAGACAAGCAGGACGTGGCTCGCAACGCCTCGCCCGTGACCTACATCACGAAAGACGATGCCCCCTTCCTCATCATCCATGGTGACAAAGACAGCATTGTCCCCTATGCGCAGGCCACTGAGTTCGATGCCGCGCTCGACGCTGCCAAAATCCCCTCCACACTCCTAACCGGCACCGATGGCGGCCATGTCTTTTTCAGCGGCCCGCTCATCGAGCACATGCGTAACTTCATCGACCGCCACCTCCTCGGCAAAGACGTGCAGATTCCCGAAGGCGCCGTGCCCTCCAAGTAATTCCGTAGCACAGCCGTCGCGGTTGTGTCTCCCTACCGATCTCAATGACCGATTCCGCAATCCAGTCCGCCATCCTCGACATGGGCCGTCGTGCCCGTGCCGCCTCCTACGCCCTCGTCAAACTCACCACGCAGCAGAAAAACGCCATCCTGCATGCGATGGCGGATGAGATCAGCGCACGGCAGGACACCATCCTCGCCGCCAACGCCCTCGATCTCGCCCGTGCAGAGCAAAACGGCCTCTCCAAGGCCATGATCGACCGCCTCACGCTCGATTCGAAGCGCCTCAAAGCCGTCGCCGATGCCGTGCGCGAGGTCGCATCGCTACCCGATCCAGTCGGTGAAAAACTTACCGACTGGACCCGCCCCAACGGCCTGCACATTCGCAAAGTCCGCGTCCCCATCGGTGTCATCGGCATCATCTTTGAGTCACGTCCCAACGTCACCACCGACGCCGCCTCGCTCTGCTTCAAAACTGGCAACGCCACCATCCTCCGCGGTGGTTCCGAGGCCATCGACAGCAACCGCGCCCTCGCCGCCGCTATGCAGGCCGGTGGTGAACGTGCCGGACTCCCGCCCGACAGCATCCAGCTCATCCCCTTCACCGACCGCGCCAGCGTCGAGCACATGGCGCAGATGGATCAATACCTCGACCTCATCATCCCACGCGGCGGCAAAGGCCTGATCGAAAAAGTGGTCGCCTGCGCCCGCATGCCCGTCATCAAGCACTACGACGGCGTCTGCCACGTCTATGTCCACGCCGATGCCGATCAAGCCATGGCCGCCGACATCATCATCAACTCCAAATGCCAGAAGCCCGGCGTCTGCAACGCCCTCGAAACTTTCCTCGTTCATCAGGACATCGCTGCTGCGTTCTATCCGCTCATTGGCAAACGCCTTGCCGCAGCCAAGGTCGAAATCCACGGCGATGCCACCGCCTTGCAGTATCTCGGCGTTTCCGCCATCGCCGCCACCGAGGCCGACTGGACCACCGAATACCTCGACCTCATCCTCGCCGCCAAAACCGTCAGCGGTTTGGATGAAGCCATCGCCCACATCAACCGTTACGGCTCTCACCACACCGACAGCATCATCACGCGTGACCGCGCCGCCGCTGAACGCTTCCAGCACGAAGTCGATAGCGCCGTCGTCCTCCACAACGCCAGCACCCGCTTCAACGACGGCGGCGAATTCGGCTTCGGTGCCGAAATCGGCATCTCCACCGACAAACTGCATGCCAGAGGCCCCATGGGCCTCGCCGAACTGTGCAGCTACAAATATCTGGTGGATGGCAACGGACAGGTGCGCGGGTAAACCGGAGGTCGTGCATCCTGCCTGACAACGGATCGAGGCGTCCCGCCTGCGTCCGCCGATCAAGGCGAGACGCCCCGATCCCTTGACAGGCCAGAGGCCTATCCCCCTTCAATTCGGCCGCAACGTGATCGAACTCGCATCCCTCACCTTCCAGCCACGCGGTGTGCGTGTCATCTCCTCAAAATGCACCGCCCAGTCGCGCATCGTGTTCACGGCGTGGCCGTAGGGCTGGTAGTCGCGCAAGCTGAAGAAGGTAAATTTGTCGGCCTCGTTGTCGGCAAACTGAAAAAATGTCTGACGCGAAATTGAATCCACGATCTTGCCCTCGATTGCCATGTTCCCCTTGGTAAACCAGCCTGCCAGGGCCGCTACCGGCGTGACGGCGAACTTCAGCAGAGTCGTCATCGCATTGCCCTTCGGGCTGGTGGGATTGAGTTCGATAAGCGCCATTTGCAACGTCAAGGTGTCCTTCCCCGGGCCATCCACGATCCGATACAACGGCCCCGGCGAACTGCGAAAGGCGGCAATGAATTCCTCCCGCAAGCGCCGGGCCACCGCCACCTCCTGGCGCTGCACGCCGCCGCGGACGATTTCCTGATGGGCCAGCGCCCTGTTCACCGGCCGTAGATACGCCAGCGTCACAGGGGCGATGTAGAGCTTTCGTTTCTTCATTCCTTCCACCAGCACCTGCCGGTCCGGCGTGGTCCACACTTTTTGAAAACCAAGCTGCTCTCGCGCATCCTGCGCCAGCCACGGCTGCTCAAAAAACGGCGACAATCCGACCGGCCGCGCCTTGAGCAGGCGATTCGTGGAACTGCATGCGGACAGCACCATCAACGGTAGGATTGCAGATAAATAATGCGGAAATCGCATGGTTGGGAGCGTGATGACAAAGACACACCCGGCTCGCTCCGCAACTCCAGACCGCTGCCAATTTACAAAAGGCATCCTTCAGAATGTGATTTGTCTTTTACCAGGTCCTCTTTCTGCCAAACATCCAGCACTCACGCCCTGCTCATTCATTCGTCATTCTGATTTCGGCTTTCGTCATTTTTTCTCATGCCTGCCACCGTCCATCTCATCATCCCCTGCTATCAGGAGAGCGGACGCATCGGCCCCTTCCTCGCGGAATTGTGTAACGTGACGCAGGCACTCGGCGGGGTGACGATCCGTATCGTCGAAGACGGCTCCGATGCCGCCGAAGTCGCCCGCATGCGCGAAATCCTCGCTCCGTTGTGCCAGCAGCATGCTCATCTGCTCGATCCGCTGTTCCTGCCTGCCAATCTCGGCAAAGGCGGTGCTGTTTATGCTGGCTGGGATCAAGAAACGCAGGCCGACTGGCTCGGCTTTGTCGATGCCGACGGCTCCTGCTCCGCCAGCGAAGTCGCAAGGCTCATCCAACTCGCCCGTCAGCAACCCACGCCCCACATCGCCCTGTTCGCCTCGCGCCTGGGGCAGTTCGGCCGGAAAGTGCATCGCCAATGGCAGCGCCGCCTCATCGGCCATGTGTTTGGCTCGCTCGTCGCCACGCTGCTGCACATCCGCATTCACGACAGCCAGTGTGGCCTGAAACTCGTCCCCCGCAGCGCCTACGAGCGCATCGCCCCTGCCCTGCGCATCCACGGCTTCGCCTTCGATGTCGAACTCCTCGCCGCATTGCACGACAGCGGCTGCCCATTCCAGGAAGTCCCCATCTCCTGGTTCGAAATCCCCGGCG
>JAYVIO010000269.1:0-10358 GCA_043770175.1 Verrucomicrobiales bacterium
AGCACCGCGTTGGGCCATTGCCTACAAATACCAGCCAGAGCAGGCGGAGACGAAACTGCTCGCCATCGACATTCAAGTCGGCCGCACCGGCGCTTTGACACCGGTGGCACGTCTTGAACCCGTCTTGATCAGCGGCAGCACCGTGAGCAACGCCACGCTGCACAACTACGAGGAGATCGAACGCAAAGACATCCGCGTCGGCGATGTCGTGGTGATCGAAAAAGCCGGTGAGATCATTCCGGCGGTAGTAACGGTGAAAAAAGAACACCGCAACGGCCACGAGAAGCATGTGCATGCGCCCACGCACTGCCCCGTCTGCGGCACCGTCGTGCATCGCGATGAGGAGCTGGTCGTCATCCGCTGCCCGAATCCGCATTGCCCCGAAGTCGTGAAACGCCGCATCGAGCACTTCGTCAGCCGTGCCGCCATGGACATCAGCGGCCTCGGCGAATCCGTCATCGCCCAGCTCGTCGAAATCAAACTCGTGCGCGACGTAGCCGATCTTTACAACCTCAACGAACTGCTGCTCGCCCGGCTCGAACGCGTCGGCACCAAGAGCATCGACAACTACCTCAAAGCCATCGAAGCCAGCAAGCAGCAGGACCCGTGGCGGCTCGTCTTCGGCCTCGGCATCCTCCACGTCGGCGCTGGTGGTGCCCGCAAGTTGCTTGAGCACTTTGGCAGCATCGATGCCATTGCCGCCGCCAGCATCGAAGACCTCACGCAATGCCCCGACATCGGTGCCATCGTCGCCCCGAGCATTAACACCTGGTTCCGCGACGAGCACAACGTCGCCCTGCTTGATCGTCTGCGCTCAGCAGGGCTCAACTTCGCGCAAAGAACCGTCACTACTGCCTCAGACACGCTCAACGGCACCACCTGGGTCATCACCGGCACCTTGAGCGAAGACCGCGAAACCATCGCCGACACCATCCGCGCCAACGGCGGCAAAGTCAGCGGCAGCGTCAGCGGCAAAACGACTTATCTGCTCGCCGGCGAAGACGCCGGCAGCAAACTCGACAAAGCCACCAAGCTTGGCGTGAAGATCGTCACGGAAGTGGAGTTTCGTGCGATGCTGTAAAGATTTGCTGTTCAGCTTGGGTTTGCCTAAGTCGCGCCTTCTAGCTGCGCTTCGGTCTTCTTCTTTTCACGCTGACGCTGGCTGCTGTCGAGGGTGCGCTTGCGCAGGCGGATGCTCTTCGGCGTGCATTCTGCGAGTTCGTCGGGGGCGATGTACTCGATGGCACGCTCCAGACTGAAGCGAACCGGCGGCGAGAGCGCGATCGCCTTGGTGCCGCCTGCTTCGCGGAAGTTGGTCAGGTTTTTACTGCGCGTCGGATTCACCGGCAGGTCGTCCGCACGTGGGTTTTCACCGATGAGCATGCCGTCATAGACGAGTTCTCCCGGGCCGATGAAGAGCTTGCCGCGAATCTGGATCGTATCCAGCGCGTAGCTGGTGGCTTCGCCGCCTTCGGTGCTGACGAGGGTGCCCGTCGAGCGCGTCTGCATCGGTCCGGCATGCGGGGCGTACTCTTTAAACAGATGGCTGTGGATGCCGTGACCGCTGGTCTGGTTCATCAGATCAAACTCGAAGCCAATCAAGCCGCGGGTCGGAACGTAAGCCTGGAGGCTGGTGCGCCCGCCGTGGGCGTGCATGTCCTCGATCTTGCCCTTGCGCTCGGAGATCGCCTTCATCACGTTACCGAGGTATTCATCCGGCACATCGACGTAGAGTGTCTCAAACGGTTCGCACAGCACGTCATCAACGCGTTTCATGATCACCATCGGGCGTGACACGAGCACTTCGAAGCCTTCACGGCGCATCTGCTCGACGAGCACGGCGATCTGCATCGAGCCACGGGCGCTGACGTCAAAAATACCGGCGGTGTCCGTGTCTTTGACGCTGATCGTCACATTCATCTTCTGCTCACGGTCCAGACGGTCGCGAATCTTGCGCGAGGTGACGTGATCGCCTTCGCGACCGGCCAGCGGGCCGTCATTCACCGAAAACTGCATGACAATGGTCGGTGGATCAATGGCCACAAACGGCAAGGCAGGCGCATCCGCCGCTCCGGCCACGGTTTGACCAATATCGACATCTTCAAAGCCGCTGATGCCCACGATGTCGCCGGCGGTGCCTTCCACGGAGTCGCTGGTGGTCAACGTGGTGTATTGGAACACCTTGGTCACCTTCACCGGCTTGGCTTTTTCTTCCGGCGTCTTGCCCAGCAGGAAAACACGGTCGCCGAGTTTCACGCTGCCGCGTGTCACCTTGCCGATGGCCACACGGCCCACGAAATTATCCCAATCAATGTTCGAGACGAGCATCTCGAAGCTGCCTTCGACCTCCGCCTTTGGTGCCGGAATGTGTTTCACGATTTGGCCCAGCAAAAACGTCATGTCGTGGTGCTCGCCATCCGGCTTGTCGCTCACCCAGCCGGCGCGGGCGCTGCCATACAGAAAGGCGGCGTTGAACTGCTCTTCCGTGGCATTGAGATCAAGGAACAGCTCCAGCACCTTGTCATGCACCTTCAACGGTTCGATGTTCGGGCGGTCCATCTTGTTGATGAGCACGATGGGCTTGATGCCCTGCTCCAGCGCTTTCTTGAGCACGAAGCGCGTCTGTGCCTGCGGGCCGTCATAGGCATCAACCACGAGCATCACGCCATCGACCATCTTCATCACGCGTTCCACTTCGCCGCCGAAGTCGGCATGGCCGGGAGTGTCCACGATGTTGATGATGTGGCCGTTCCAATGCACGGACGTGTTCTTTGCCTTGATGGTGATGCCCTTTTCCTTTTCGAGGTCCATCGAGTCCATGGCGCGTTCAGCGATGGCCTGGTTCTCACGGAAGTTGCCGCTGGAGCGCAGCAGCCCGTCAACGAGCGTCGTTTTGCCGTGATCGACGTGGGCGATGATGGCGATGTTGCGGATTTTATCGGGGGTCATGGGCAGTTTTTGGGGGGCGGGGGTCGCGAGGGTAGCAGCGTCTGCGAGATAGGCAAACGGTACGCTGTGCTGGTTTCGCCCTCTTTGAAAGACTCGCCGGCTCAGGCTCTGCCACACCGCAGGCAGCCGTTCACGCACCAGCTTGGCGCTGTTGGCATCACGGTTTCAATTTGAAATCTGATGGCAGCCGCCGCACCTCGGACCGCAGGATCGTGGTGAGGTTGTCCTTATCAAACAGTGGGAGACAGAAGCCGACATGGCCGTCCGGCATCAGCCGGAGCGGCATGTGTGGTTCATTGTAGCCAAGCGGGACGACCTCGGTGAAAACTTCCTGCCCGTTGGCCTCAAAGGTGATCTTGCCGTCGTGGCAGGTGATGAGAAAAGTGGCGGGTGAAGGTGGCCCGGTCATTTTGCGCTTTTCGAGTGCGCAACTGTAGTAGCGGTCGAGGAAGTAGGCCTGCCCGCGCTTCATGACACAGGTCAGCCATTGCTCGCGCTGATCCTCGTCGTAACCGCGGCCGATGAGCACGCCGAAACCGGATTTGCCTGCGATAAACTCACCGCGGATCTGAAATTCCGTACCCACACGCCCCAAATGATAGATGAACGCCGAGGTGCCGCGTCCGCGATTGGTCAGATGTCCATCCACAGTCCCGGTCCAGTCGCCTTTCTGAATCTGCCAGCCGGCTAGCGTCGGATCGACGCGCAGCGGCACCCAGTCACCACTCGCCAGACTGCGCTCGAATTTGACTGTGGCCAGTCGTGAATCAGCCAGTTCAGCACCCGCTACACCATTCAACTGCGCGCGGATTGTCTGATAGCCATCCTCCGCCGCAGTCAGGTCTTTTGCTGCCATCGCGCTCTCGGCGGCACGCCAATGCTCCTCGTAGCCGACAGCAAAGATGGCCGACTCCGCCCGGATCACCTGCTCATTAAAGCCTCTGAAAGGCAGCAGTTGCGTGATCACGGCGCGGCTGAACTTGGCTTTGGCGAGCACCAGCGCTTCATCCGCTGCCACATAGTCACCGCAAATCCAGCCATAGGCTCCCAGCAGCGTGAGCGCTTCCTGTTTCTGCTCTGGCGTCGGCGCGTCCTGTACCCGCTGTTTGCAGAGCGCGATCGCCACCTGCGATATCAGCGGATCACGACAGACCGGTTGCCAATCATCCACGTCGCGCGCCACATCTCGCAGAGCCTGAAAGAAAAAATACGGCACCTCAGTGTCGAACCGCTTCGTCGCGGCGCAGGACAGGCCGAAAGCGAGCATTTTTTTATGGCTGCCACCCCAGCGTGGCAGCAGGCCGTTCATCAAGGAGCGGAAGGATGATGCATGGTCGAATTGAGCGTCCTGCACGTATTGCAGCCATACAAAGGGCTGTTCGCCGGTGTCACCGCCGGTCAGGCTGATGCCCAGCAGTTCGCGGGCGGCGACCGGGGTGTCCTTGCGCAGCTTCCAGGCCTTCAAAAAGCATTCGACCGCCTGGATTCTGCATGCCTCGAAGCCCTGCCAGCCCTCGGGTTTGACACTGTTTGCAAATTGATGACCGCGTGCCAGCCATGCCTTGCGTTCGTGGTAACGGCCCGTGAGCATGAGCCTCGCCCATTCGGACAGCGCTGGCAGCCCACAGATTTCCTGCACGCGCGGTTCGTTTTTGGGCAGCACCTCTTCGCGAAAGAGCGGCCACAGGTTTTCATCCAGAATTTCGTCTTCATCCGGCTGATAGGCCCGCTCCTGAAGCGACCGCCATGCCGCTTCGATGATGTCTTCGCCACGCGGCATCAGCTTGGAGGTCGTCCGACTGGCAGCCCGGGCGGTGTCCGCGTAGCTAGACAGCATCAACAGGCGCAGCGCCGCCGACAGCTCTTTGAATCGTGGGTGCTGCACGCCACGCTTGAACGCTGCCTCGCAACCGGGAAAATCCTGCGTGCTGTCATAGCTGGCCCAGCCTTGCAGCCAATGGATGAGCGGATCATCCACCCCCGCCTTAACCAGTGCCGCGCACTCCGCCGCCATCGCGCTGGAGGTGAACGTGGGATCACGCTGCGCGCTTTGCCGCAACTGCATGATGCCTTTCTGGACCAGCCGTACCGCACGCTCATGGATCGGCACATCAGTCTTTAAGCGTGTGGCAAAGGGCGTCGTCACGGTGCGCTCGAACCACTTGAGCCAGCGTGCTTCAACGTCACGCTGCATTCGTGCTCCCGGCTTTGCCTGAAGCTGCGGCATGCGCTGCTGCTCAAGATACGCCTTGATGTCGGCATCGGGAAGCTCAGCGGCAAACAGTGCCGAGACATGCAATCCAACGAGAATGAGCACAAAGACATGCGCTGTCGTTTTCATTTGAGAGTGGGGTGTTAACAAAGACTCAACGGCTGAGTATCGTCCACACCGCAGGCAGCCTTTCACGCACCAGCTTGGCGCTGTTGACGGGTATCAGGGCAGGAGAGAGCGAGATGTTCTTCGTGTCTTCAACATCGAAGTGGCCGGGAAGGCGTGAGTATTTGTATGCTTTGTCCAAACTGCCATCAGCGGCCAGTTTGATGCCATTAGCTTCGATGCGAGGCACGGAGAGGTAAAACTGGCCGGGCTCTAGGATGCAGCGCTCGTTTGGCTTCAAACGCATCCTTGCTTTGGCAAGCTCACGAAACAGTTCTTTGGCCGTGGCTTCGGCGGGATTCACGAACAGGCGTTTTTCGGCAATGAGATCGCGAAACGCGGGCTCCAGGCGCAGCGCTGCGAAGGCGGCGTCGATTTCGTCTTTGGCGAGCGGGTAGTGCGTGCAGCCGAGGACGATGGTTTGCAGAGATTTCGTCGGTTTGGAGTCGCGATAAGTCTCGGCGAGAGCGCGGGCTTCCTGCAAAGCGTAAGCAGCGACGGATTCAGGAAACGCGGCATCGCCTTCGATGGCTCCAGCGAGCGTGGCGCTGCCTTGCTGGGCGATGACGGGGACGCTTTGACCAGCGAGGCCGAGAGTGCTCGTGATCGTGCGTGGATAGACGCCACTGGCGCAGGTTCCAACGGTGGCGAGGACGCCGATACCGCCGGTGGTTTTGGATTCCAAGACACCACGAGCACCGGCTTCCACGACACCGACGACGATCACCGGAATTTTCCAGGCAGCGACGGCCTTGCGGATGTCTTCGAGGCCGTAAGCCGTGGCGGTGTTGCAGGCGATGACGATGCCTTTGACCGGCGGTTTGCTGAACTGCGGATCCTTGCCCGCCGCAGGCCAGAAGCGACGCCCGAGGAGGAAAATCGCGTCCTTCACGATCAGTTCGCGCAGGTAGTCGGTGCGTTGGACGGCGGAGTAGTTGCCGTAGGGCATGTTGGCCTGATCGCCGAAGTAGATGAAGCGCTCCTGCGCAAAATCGGCCACGCCATCGGCTCCGGGTTGCAGGGTGTCATTATGGAAGGCATCGAGCGTGAGCAGTGCTTCGAGCACCGTGAGTCCGCCGATGCCCGAGTCGAACACGCCGATGGGCAGATGTCGGGTGGCTTCAGCATCGCTCCAAGCGGTGGCATCGAAACTGAACGCGGCTTTGCCATCGGGATGTGCTTTTGCATGCTCAACGAGATCAGCGGCGTGAAGCGAAGCAGCGCACAGCAGGAGGCAGAACGTTTTCATACAAAGGCGAACAACAACCTGCCAAAGAAGATCGCGGCACACATGCCGACGAAGTCAGCCGTGAGGCCGGCCACCAGTGCATGACGGAAGCGGCGGATGCCGACACTGCCGAAATAGACGGTCAGCACGTAGAATGTGGTCTCGGTGGAGCCGTAGAGGATGGCGGCGGTGAATTTCACCATCTCGCTCAAATCAGGCCGTGTGAGAATCTCATTGAGGATGCCTTGCGCACCCGACCCACTGAGCGGACGCATGAGTGCGAGCGACAGCAACTCCACCGGGAAGCCGAGCAGGTTCAGCAGTGGCGCGAGCACGTATTCGAGCAGTTGAAATGCGCCGGATTCACGCAGAATCGCCAGCACGGCCAGCATGGCGACGAGATAGGGCATGATGCGCACCGCGACCTGAAAGCCTTCCTTCGCGCCCTCGACAAATTCTTCATACACCTTCACGCCGCGTGCCCAGGCCACGCTGACAGCGAGAAGGAGGATCGCTGGAATCGCGAGGCCGGAGGTGCCATCCATCACGCGACGCCACACGGGTGGTTCGATCTTCGTCTGCGTCACGGCGGCGGCTTTGGCCTCTTCCTTTTTCGAAGCGAGGGTCTTTTCTGCTTCCGCTTTATGTTTGGCAGAAGTTTCGATCACGGCGGCGAGGCCGGATTTTTCCAGCACGGCTTTGCGCCAGGCTGGCGGGCCGAGTTCGAGCGTGGAAACGCCGATGAACAAGATGCCAAGCACGAGAAGCCAGCGTTTGGCCTTCGTTGAGATGCCGGAGGGTTTGTTGACCGTCTGTTCTGTTTCCGAGGTGATTTCATCGGGTTGAGCAACAAATCCCGGCAGGCGTTGGAAGCTCTTGGCTGCGATCACGGCGGCGGCCGAAGCGCAGGCAGTGGCGAGAATGGTGGGGACGATGACGCGGAAGCTGTGACTGACGCCGGCGGCGTTGAGGAAGTTCATCGCCGTCATGGGGATGAGCGTGAAGGCACCGGTGTTAAGCGCGAGGAATGTTACCATCGCGTTGCTGGCGCTCTGTTTGTGCGGATTGAGTTCCTGGAGATGCCCCATCGCCTTCAGACCCAGCGGCGTCGCGTTGTTCGAGAGGCCGAGCATGTTGGCTGACAGGTTCATCACCATCGCGCTCATGGCTGGATGGCCGGTTGGTACGTCAGGAAACAAACGGCGTAGCAGTGGTGAGAGTACGCGCACCACGGCCTCGAGCACTCCGGCTTTTTCCAGCAGACGCAGCACGCCGAGCCAGAACATCATCATGCCCGCCAGCGGCAGGGCGATGCCCATGACGGCTTTTTCCGCGCCTTTCATCGCGGCGTCGATGACGCTGGTATCACCTGAAACACGGCCAACGAGGCCGGCAACAAGAAGTCCGATAAAGAGCAGGGTGGCCCAGATGTAGTTCAGCATATGGCGGAAAATGTGACAAGACAGTAGCCAGAGGCGGCGGCAATGCGTAATCGTTCCAGCGCCAGCCTCAAGTGGCAACTGCCTTCTCCTCCATGATCTGTCCCATCCAGCTTGCCAGCCGTCTCAGCGGCCTCAGCACGCACGTCATCCGCATCTGGGAGCGACGTTATGGGGCGCTCAGCCCTACGCGGACTGGCACGAACCGTCGCATGTATTGCGAAGAGGCCATCAAACGCCTGAAGCTCCTGCGCGAACTCACTGAAAACGGCCATCGCATCGGTGGCGTAGCGAAGCTGCCAACGGAGGAACTGGAGGCGCTGGTAAAGCAAGTCAGCGCGGATGTCCAGATGGCCGCTGCGAGTAGCATGGAATCACCGGAACAGTTTGTGGCGGCTGCTATCGAGGCCTCGAAGAATTACGACTCCGACGGCCTGCGTCGTGTGCTGCTCCATTCCCGCAGGCAACTTGGCCAGCGTGGCATGCTGCATCAGGTGATCTGTCCGCTCATCATCAAGATCGGTGAAAACTGGCAGCATGGTGATCTACGGGCAAGTCATGAACACATCGCCACGGCCGTCATTCGCGAACTGCTGCTCACGCCCGTGCCTGGTAGTCTGGTGGCTGCCTCTGCGCCTGAACTCGTCGTTGCCACTCCGGCGGGTGAGTTGCATGAACTCGGTGCGATGATCGTGGCCGCCACCGCCCGAGATCTGGGCTGGCATGTGACTTACCTGGGGCCGAACCTGCCGGTGGAGGAGATTTCTGCCTGCGCCCACGCACGCCATGCCACCGCCGTGGCTCTGAGTGTGGTCTATCCTGAAGGCAGTCCAGTCATTGCGGAAGAACTACGCCGCATGCGGGAACTGCTGCCACCCGCGATGACACTGATCGTCGGTGGTCGTGCGGCGGATGGCTACAAGGCGCGTATGCCGGAATTGGGCATTCACTGGGCCAGCAGCTGCCTGCATGGCCTGGATGACGTGCTCATGCAGATTCGGAAATGACGCCGGTTGCGCACGTCCCGACGCCATCTAGTCTGCCGACCATGCTTCTTTACCGTACCACCTCAGGCATCGTCATTCAAAACGCAGGCACCTGGCATGCCGTCCCCGAAACGAACTGGGATGCCTTGCTCGAAATCACCGGTCTCGCCGCTTACCTCGCACAAATCGCGGCCTCCGCGCCCGCCATTGATGCACCGGCCACCGAGAGCATCCTGGCGCCCATCGTCTCGCAGGAAGTGTGGGCCGCAGGTGTCACCTACTTCCGCAGCCGAACTGCTCGGATGGAGGAATCGAAGGATGCCGGCGGAGGCAGCTTCTACGACCGCGTTTACGCCGCAGAGCGTCCCGAGATCTTCTTCAAAGCCACCCCGCAACGCGTCGCGCATCCCGGTCAGGCGATGCATCTGCGCAGCGACTCGAAATGGATGGTGCCCGAGCCGGAACTCACGCTCGTCATCAACAGCCGTGGCGAAATCATCGGCTACACCGTTGGCAACGATCTCTCTTGCCGTGACATCGAAGGCGAAAACCCGCTCTACCTGCCGCAGGCCAAGTGCTTCAAGCTCTGCGCCGCCCTCGGCCCGGCGATCTTGATTCAAACCGAGCCACCCGCGCCCACGACCCGCATTCATCTGCAAATCGACCGCGCTGGAGTCGCTGCCTTCGAAGGTGAAACGACGTTGTCCCAATTAAAGCGCGCGCCCGCCGAACTCGCCGGGTTCCTCTACCGCGACAACACCTTCCCCACCGGCACCTTCCTCATGACCGGCACCGGCATCGTCCCCGGCGACGACTTCACGCTGCAAAGCGGTGACATCGTGAACATCACCATTGAAGGCATCGGCACGCTGGTGAATCCCATGGCCTGATCCATCCTTCCCATTCCTCTCATCTCTCCCATTCTCCCACCATGACACTCACCGGACACCACTTCATCGCAGGCCGCGAATCTGCACCAGACGGCCATCTGTTCCACGCCTTCAATCCCACCACGAGCGCCCAGCTTGAGCCAGTTTACGGTGACGCCACGCATGCAGAAGCCGATGAAGCCTTGCAGGCGGCTGAAGCAGCTTTTGATGGGCTGCGTCTCGCCACACCAGAGACGCGTGCCGCGTTGCTCGACGCGATTGCCGATGAAATCACCGCGCTGGGCGATGCGCTGCTCGAACGTGCGCATGCGGAGACCGCATTGCCGATGGCACGGCTCACTGGCGAACGCGGGCGCGCGATTGGGCAGTGCAAGCTGTTCGCGGCCTTGATCCGTGAAGGCTCGTGGGCGGATGCGCGCGTGGATCATGCAATTCCCGACCGCCAGCCGCTGCCGAAGCCGGATGTGCGACGTGTGATGATGCCGATTG
>JAYVIO010000270.1:0-3619 GCA_043770175.1 Verrucomicrobiales bacterium
GACGCTGGACACGCCGTTTGCGAATGATCCGCCCACGCTCGCTGATCTGGAACTCATGCGGGCCAAGATGAATGAGCTGATCATCGCGCTGCGACGGTAGCCGAAAACGCAGGAAAGGGTCGTGTGACGATCGTTGACCGCGTGGCTGTTGGTTATGCTTCAACCGTTACGGCGTGTGCCAAACAGCGGAGAGCAATTACCCATCCATGCGCCGCACTTCGAGTTCGACTTGGAGGGCCGAAGTCGCGCCGGGAGGGCCGTCGAAATGGCCCATGACGGGGGCGGCGTCGTGGTAATCGCGACCGGTGGCGATCTTGATGTGGCGTTCGTCGGCAAGGGTGTCGTTGGTGGGGTCGAGGCCGAACCAGCCTTTGCCGGGCAGATGGATTTCACACCACGCATGCGAGGCCTGGGCGCCGCGGAGGTGGGAATCGGGGCCGTTGTAGAGATAGCCGCTCACATAACGCGTCGGGATGCCGAGCGAGCGGCAGATGCCAACCATGACGTGCGCGAAGTCCTGGCAGACCCCGCGTTTGGTGGCCATGACCTCGTTCATGTGCGTGGAGGAGTTGGTGGTGTTCGGTGCGTAACTCCACTCGCGGAAAATGTGGTGCATCACGGCTGCGGCGACCTCGAAGACATCATCGCGCTCATCACGGATGTCGATGCCGAGCCGCCAGACCTCGGGGCTGAGGTCCACATACCTGCTGCTGACGAGGAAGGGCTGGAGCATGTCATTCAGATCCGCCTTGAGCGCGGCGAAGGTGACACCGAGCGGTTTGCCGTCCTCATAAGGACTGGTGGTGTTGATGGTCGATTGCGCCTCGATGGTCAGGCTGGAATGCGGCTCCGGCAGGTCGAAGAAGTGGACGTAGTTGAACCAGTTGTCGCGAAAGTGCTGCAAGCGCACCGGCGGATGAGTTTTCAACAGAAAGAATTCGAGACGTGACTTGTCATCTGTGGCGGGGCGCAGGCGCACCTCGTTGTAACTGTCACGCACTGGCGCGCGGTAAACGTAGCGCGTGCGGTGGAAGACTCGGAAACGCATGAAGGGCGGCGGCGGTCGCGGGGATCACTGCTGCTGTTGCTGCTGCTGCTGAACCTGCATGTTGGCATCCACCATGGTGTGCCAGGCTCCGGGCGGGAGCGAGGGCGCGGGGGAGGTGTCGTCGATCTCAGGCGTACCGTCCCCATAAAGAACAAAGGTCTGGAAGAAGGAGGCGCCGATGTCATTGAGCTTGGATTGCAGGCGGTCGATGAACTCATGCAGGCCTTCTTGGAGCACTTCATCCATCGTCATGTAAGCGATGTCGGCGCGCAACCGGCCAAGGAGGCGAACGGGGGCTTTCATGTCTTCTAGACGACCATTCCCACAGAGCGCGATGAGGGCGGTGTGCATGGCCTCGATGCACCACGCGAAAGAACGTGGGAAAGTGTCGTTGAGCAAAAGATACTCAACGATATCGATGGGGTTGAGCTTGTTGCTGCTGTAAGCTTGGAAGGCGTGCCAGGCGGAACTGGAGCGCAACAGCGCGGCCCAGCGCAACGGGCGGGCCAGCGGATTCGGCGGCATGTCGAGCGAGATGGCGGAGCAGGTGTCGATCAGGCGTGTCGTTTTGTCCGCACGTTCGAGACAGAGGCCCAGGCGCAGGAAATGCCAGCTCTCATCACGCGGCGTGGTGGAGGCGGCGATGCCTTGAAATTGATAAGAGGCAACCAGCACCTTTTCGTAGAACGAAGCACGCTGGTGGTGATGCAACGCGGCGGCTTCCGGCGATTCGAGAAAGAGCCGCAGACCGTTGATGCATTCCCACAGTTCGTCGGAGATCTGGTCGCGCACGGTGCGGGCATTCTCACGCGCGGCACGGACGCAGTTGAGGATCGAGTTGGGATTATCGGCCCGCAGCGCGAGGAACTCGGCCACGAGTTCGCCTTCGATGGTACTGTGGGTTTTCTCGTAGCGCTCCTCATCACCCGTGGTCATCAAAATAGGCGCCCAGAACTGCGATTCGTCGGCGGCTTCTTCGCCGGCATCCAAGAGCAGGTCCTGCGTGGAAAGCAGCAGGCGGGAGAGGTTTTCAGCACGCTCCATGTAGCGTGCCATCCAGTAAATGCTGTCGGCGACGCGGCTTAACATGTGGAAATGGAGTTCAGTGTGTTTGCGGAGCTGGAAATGACGAATGTCGAAGCACGAATGACGAATGAATGACGAAACCCGAATGTCGAATTGGCGTGTTTTGTCGAGTGGTGAGGACTGGGGGGCATTCGTGCTTCAGATTTCGGGTTTCTTTCGTCATTCCTGGTCGTCCCAAAGCACCCAGGTGTCCTTGCTGCCGCCGCCTTGCGACGAGTTCACCACGAGCGAGCCTTTTTTTAGCGCCACACGGGTCAGGCCGCCGGGAACGACCTGAATGCGGTCGCCGTAGAGCACGTAGGGGCGCAGGTCGATGTGGCGGCCTTCAAAGTGATCGCCTTGAAACACTGGATGCCGTGAGAGGTTTAGCACCGGCTGGGCGATGTAGTTGCGCGGATTGGCCCGGATGCGTTTGGCAAATTCGTCCTGTTCCTCCTTGGTGGAATGCGGACCCATGAGCATGCCGTAGCCGCCGGATTCGTTCACGGCTTTGACGACAAGATTGGGCAGGTTGGCGAGGATGTATTCACACTCCTTCGGATCAATGCCGAGGTAGGTGGTCACGTTCGGTAGGATGGGATCCTGATCGAGGTAGTATTTGATCATCTTCGGCACCAGGGCGTACACCGCCTTGTCATCCGCCACGCCGGTGCCGATGGAGTTCGCCAGTGCCACATGGCCGTTTTGATAGGCCTTCACGAGGCCTGGAACGCCGAGCAGCGAGTCTTTGCGGAAGACCAGCGGATCAAGGAAGTCGTCGTCAATGCGGCGGTAGATGACATGCACCTGCTGCAAGCCTTTGGTGGTGCGCATGAAGATGCGGTCGTTCTTCACCACCAAATCGCGGCCCTCAACGATGGGCACGCCCATTTGCTTGGCGAGATAGCAATGCTCGAAGTAGGCGCTGTTGAAGACACCGGGCGTGAGCACGACGATGTTCGGATCGATGACGCTCGGCGGAGCCAGATGGGCCAGTGTCTCACGCAGCATCGAGCCGTAGGCATCGACGGGACGCACCGGCAGCGACTGCAACAAGCCGGGGAAGGTGCGCTTCATCGCGTTGCGGTTCTCCAGCATGTAGGAGGCGCCGGAGGGGCAGCGGCCGTTGTCTTCGAGCACGTAATACTCGCCTTTGCCATCGCGCACGAGGTCGGTGCCGCAGATGTGGATGTAGATATTGTGCGGCACTTTCACGCCGCGGAATTCCGGGCGGTAGTGCGAGGCCGACTCCACCAGCTCCGCCGGCACCACGCCATCGGCGATGATTTTGCCGCCATGATAGACATCGTTGAGGAAGAGATTGAGCGCCGTGATGCGCTGCACGAGACCGGCTTCGATGCGGTCCCACTCGCGCCGCGGAATGACGCGCGGCATGAGATCGAATGGAAAGATGCGCTCGGTGCCCTGCTCGTCGCCATAGACGGTGAAGGTCACGCCCTGCTGGAGAAAGGCCTTGTCCGCGGCGCGCTGGAGCTTGGAGTAATC
>JAYVIO010000271.1:0-29466 GCA_043770175.1 Verrucomicrobiales bacterium
GGCGGCTCCGCCGTTGCCAGGATCGTTGATGCCGCAGCCAGCTCCCATCGTGGCTCCACCCGTTTCCAGTGCACCGCCGCCGATTGGTTCGTTCCAGCAGTCGGGTTCACCCATAACGGTGCCTGTCGCTCCGGTCATTCCCCCGACATCATCCGCTCCTGCTGCTCCTACACCCTCGCCACTTGCGCCTCCTGCAATAACTTCGGTTCCAACCATTCCACCACCCACGACGAAACCCGATGCCGCCACCGAGCTGCTGCGTGATGTGAATTACGTCGTGACCTCCGCGAAGGAGATCCGCGGCATGAGCGACATGCAGGGTGCGCTGGAGCTGTTGAAGCGTGCCGACCAGCTCACGCCCGACCATCCGGCGATCATTGCCGAGCTGGCGCAGACTTACGAAATGATGGGCATCAAGGACAAGGCGACGGATTCCTGGCGGCGCATTCAGTTGCTGGGTGCCACGAAGGCGGGCAGCTTTTATGAACTCGCCTCACGCCGTCTTGGTGCTGGTTCTGCGGCGGTGGCGGCACCCTTGGATCCAGGCCTTGCCGGCATTGAGAGCGAGAAGCTGATGCGACTCGGTGCCTGCCAGGCCGTGCGCGATTTCAAAGTCAACGCGGGCGAGCGCTATGTTTTGAGTGTTCCCATTGTGCGTGCCGGCAATCAGCCGATCGACGGCAACGCGGTGAATCTGCAAGTCTTCTTCTTTGACCGGGTCAATGGCACGAAAGTGGCGCAGACTATCGCGCCTGAGCCGGTCGAAACGTGGCAGTCCGCCCCGGTGGACTGGAGCGGCAGCGGTGAAGAGACGCTGGATGTCGTTTATCACCTGCCCGCACTCTCCGCCGCAGAGATTCAGCAGCACGGCCGCCGTTCGTATTACGGCTATATGCTTCGGCTCTATTATAATAACAAACTCCAGGATGTGGCCGCCGAACCCCGCGATCTCCTGGAGTTCGGATCTGCACCAGGCGCTGCTCGCGCCGGTGGCAATCCGCTCCTCCCGCCTGTGGGGAGATGATCGCCACCCGACACCGCACGCATGACTCTTTTGTTTGTTGATTCCAATGCTGCACTCCGCGGCACACGCACCATCTGGCTGAGGGACAGCCTCCCTGGCTACACCATCGTCGATTTCCCCAGCCCAGCGCTCGCCGCAGCGTGGGTCGCGAAAGCGGACTCGCTCGATGTGCTAGTGACCGAGGCCATTTTTCCGACGCAGGAAACCGGTTTCGCGCTGCGTGACACGGTGCAGGCACGTTTTCCCCAGGTCCGTGTGCTGTTCACCACGCGTTATGACCTGACCGGCTTTGAAGATCAGATCGCCGGCGGACTGGTGCTCAAAGATGGACCGTACACGCCCGAAAAGTTGCTGGAGCGCATTCGTTCCCTGCTGGCCAGGAAGACGGAGAACGACGGACCGCCGCCGGTGATGCCTCCCGGCACGGTGTTGGGCAATTACCAGGTGCTGGAACGGCTCTACGTCGAAAAAGAAGCTGAAACGTATCGTGCGCTGCAAATTTCTGTGCAACGGCCCGTGGGCCTGGTGCTGTTGAAACCTGAGCTCCTGAAACAGCCGGAGGTCGTGGCCAAGTTCAAAGAACGCGAGCGTGTGAAGGCCTCGCTGATGCATCCGCGCATCGCGCCGCTCTTTGAAGCGGGCGAGGCCAACGGCTGGCTGTTTTACACTCGCGAACTGCCACGCGGACGCAGTCTGGTGGAGATCGAACTGACGGATGAAACACTCACCGAGCGCCGGCTGGCCGAGGTACTGCATGGTGTGGCCGAGGCGATGCAGTTCGCCACGGAGCGCGGCTATCATCACCGCAGCCTTGCCCCGCGTGATATTTACATCGATGCCGAGCATCAGGCGAGCATCGTGAACATCTTCCGCCCGACGGTGGATGACAAACGGGATGCGAAGGCGGATGTGCGCGCATTCCTCGACCTGCTGCGCCCGATGGCGGGCGAAGGCAAAGCGCGCGGCCTGCTGCAATCCCTCGCGGATGCGCATCATGACTGGAATGGCCTGCTCATCGCGCTGGACGACGTTCGTGATGACATGCGCGAACGCAGCATCGTGCGCAAGATCGAGGCGGAGACGCTGCCGATGAACATGGACGGGCAGAAGCCCTGGTGGGTCTGGGCGATGGTCTGCACCATCCTGGTCGTCGTAGCCGGAATCGGAGCGCTCATGAATGGCAACAACAGCACGGCGGGGGCGAATGTCGCAGTGCTGCAGATTGAACTGGTGCGCGTTTCTGCAGGTGGGTTCGATTATCAGAAGGATGAAAGCATCACGCTGCCAGACTTCTGGATCAGCAAGCACGAGGTCACCATTGGCCAGTATGCGGAGTTCCTGCAGGCGCTGAAAACCGCTGCACCGGGAACCTGGGATCATCCAGAGCAGCCGAAGACGAAGACCAGCCACGAGCCGGTAAACTGGAGCAATTATCATGCGGCAGCAAAGGCTGGCACCACCTTCAACGGCGAAAGCATCACGCTGAACACGCCTGTCAGCCAGGTGGACTGGTGGGATGCGCATGCTTTTGCCAAATGGAACGGACAACGTCTGCCTACCGAGCAGGAGTGGGAGAAAGCCGCCCGTGGGCCGGATGGTCTGCTCTATCCATGGGGCAAGCAGCCCAACCTCCATGCCGCCAACCTCGGCAACGACTACAATGCCTCACCCAAGGGCAAGGGCGGCACCATCGACGGCTACAATCTCTGGGCTCCGATCACCCGCGTCACCCAGGATGTCAGCTATTACGGCGTCTGCGACATGGCCGGCAACGTCAGTGAGTGGACCGCCGGCGAGACCAGGGAAGACGAGTGGCCCGCGCATCCTGATTACATTTACATCAAGGTGCCCGTCGTCCGTGGCGGTCACTTCGGCCTGAAAAGCAGCGACCACCTGCTCACCGACCGCCTCTTTCCAGAATCCGCAAATGAGGCTACACTCGCCCGCGGCTTCCGCACCGCCTCCAGCACCGCACCAGCCAAACTGAAACCTTGAAGCTTATGAACCGCCTCCTTTTGTTGCTGACCCTCTGCCTGCTCTCCGGCACCGTGCAGGCACAGTATGTCACCAACCTCACCCTGCTCAAAAACCAGTTTCTCACCGGCGAACCGGTGGTCGCGGTCGTCAGTGTCACGAACCGCTCGGGTGCTGACGTCGTTGTCGGCGGTCATGGCGCCCGCGACTGGTTGCAGTTTGAAATCACGGACGTCGGCGGCCGCAGGCTCTCGCCGGTCACCATCAGTTCTGAGCAAGCCATCACCTTGAAGGCGGGCGGCACCAGCAAGCACACGGTCGAAATTTCCGGCGGCTACTCCACCGCCGATCTCGGCACCTTCAACATGATCGCCAACGTGCTGCATCCCATCTCGGGCCAGTTCTACATGTCCAACAAGGTGCGGATGACCATCACCGACTCCAAGCCGAACATGTTCGACCAGCCGTTTGGCGTGCCGGAAGGTTTCCCCAATGCAGGACGCGCACGGCGCTTCCAAGTCATCTTGTTCCGCGAACTCGACACGCTGCACCTATACTGCCGCATCACGGATGATCGCAGCGGTGCCTACATCGCCACTTTCCTGCTCGGCCCCGCCATGATGGCTGTGCAGCCGCAGATCAGCATCGACACCAAAAACAAGCTGCACATCTTCTTCCTGGCCCAGCCGCGCATTTTCTGCCATGCCATCGTGAACCCGGATGGCAAAATCCATAAGCGCACCTACTACCGTGATTCGGAAGGCAACCGCCCTTCCCTTCTGATGACCAACGATGGAGCGCTGGTGACCGGTGGCGAAGTGTTCGATCCCGGTGCTCCACCACCAAAGGGCAAGCCGTTGCGCAAGGCCTCCGAGCGTCCGCCCGGCCTGTGATTGTTTTGCCCTTGTCGGCTTACAAACACGCCTGAAAAGCGGAACACATCCAGGCTTGCCCAAGTCTCGTCCGCCCGCTACAACCTGCGGCCATGATCGCCTCGTGGTCCGACCTTTTCACTGGCTCGCAGCTTTACTGGGCCATTTCCGTCTTTGCCTCCGTGCTGCAGGTCTTCCTGCTCATCGGTGCCTTCATGGGCCACGGCTCCGACTTCGACCACGGTGCTGACTCCCACGATGGCAGCACGACCGATAGTGTGAAAATCCTCTCGTTGAGAATCCTCATCGCCTTCTTCGTCGGTTTTGGTTGGGCAGGCGTGCTTGCACAACGTCAAGGCATGTCCGCCGGTGGCATCGCCAGCGCCGCGATCATCTCCGGTTTCGCCTTCATGCTGCTGATGTTTGTCACCATGCGTTTTCTCATGTCGCTGCGCGATGACGGCTCGCTGCATTTTGAAAACGCCATCGGCCTGCGTGGCCAGGTGTATGTGACCATTCCCGCCGCACGCGCAGGCATCGGCCAGATCGAAGTCATGCTTCAGGGCCGCCTTATCACCGCCAGTGCCGTCACGGATGCCGATCACTCGCTCGCGCCTCAGCACGGCATCGAAATCACCGCGCTCATGCCGCCCAACACGTTCGTCGTCACACCAACCTCATAACACCATGTTCGACACTCCCATGATCCCCGTCTTGGCCGCCATCGCCGCCATCCTTGTCTTCGCCACGCTCGCGTTCTTCGCCTCGCGCTACAAACGCTGCCCGTCCGACCGCATCCTCGTCGTTTACGGCAAGATCGGCGGCAGCAAATCCGCCCGCTGCGTGCATGGCGGTGCGTCCTTCGTCTGGCCCGTCATCCAAGACTACGCCTACCTCAGCCTCACGCCGATGCCCATCGACATCCAACTGCGTGGCGCACTCTCCCAGCAAAACATCCGCGTCAACACGCCCTCCACCTTCACCGTCGGCATCAGCACTGAGCCCGGTGTGATGGAAAACGCCGCTGAACGTCTGCTCGGCCAAACGCAGCCGCAGATTCAGGAACTCGCCAAAGACATCATCTTCGGCCAGATGCGCGTCGTCATCGCCACGATGCCGATTGAGGAAATCAACGCTGACCGTGACAAGCTCATCGCCAACATCTCCAACGGCGTCGAAGTCGAACTCAAGAAAGTCGGCCTCCGTCTCATCAACGTCAACGTTCAGGACATCACCGACGAATCCGGCTACATCGAAGCCCTCGGCAAAGAAGCCGCCGCCCGCGCCATCAACGACGCGAAAATCAAAGTCTCCCAGCAGGAACGCGATGGCGACATCGGTGCCGCGCTCGCCGACAAAGAAAAACGCATCAGCGTCGCCCAGGCCCAGGCCGCCGCAGTAACTGGCGAAAACCTTTCCGCCGTCGAAATCGCCAACTCCATTGCCTCACGCCGCGAAAAAGAAGCCGAAGCCGAACGCGTCGGCACCGCCGCCGAAAAAGTCGCCAGCGCCAAGGCCCTGCAAGAATCTTATCTGGCCGAAGAATCTGCCGAACGTCAGCGTGCCAAGCGTGAAGAAGCCGCGCAAATGGCCACCATCATCGTCCAGGCTGAAATCGAGAAGCGAAAGATCGAAGTGCTCGCCGAAGCCGAGAAAAATCGCGTTCGCATCAGTGCTGAGGCGCAAAAACTGCGCATCGAACTCGAAGCCGAAGCCGAGAAGCGCCGCATCGAACTCGTCGCCCAAGCCGATGCCGAAAAAATCCGCATCATCAAGGAAGGTGAGGCCGCCGGTCTCAAAACCTACATGGAAGCCGAAGCTGCGGGCACACTGGCCCAGCTCGAAGCCCGCGCCAAAGGCTTCCAATCCATCGTCAACGCCGCTGGTGGTGCCGACAAGGCCGCTCAGCTCATGGTCACCGAACAACTGCCCGGTCTCGTCGCCGAACAGGTCAAAGCCATCTCCGGCATCAAGATCGACAAGCTCACCGTCTGGGACTCCGGCCGCACCGGCGAAGACGGCAAGACCCGCACCGCCGATTTCCTCTCCGGCCTCGTCGGTTCAGTGCCGCCGCTGCACGAGATTGCCCACAACGCCGGCATCGAACTCCCCGGCTTCCTCGGCAAACCCACCGCTAAAAAATCCCCGCCGCCAAGTGACAGCAAGGCCGATTAATGTCCTCCCATTCATCGCAGCCTTCCCATTCCTCCCATGTCACTCCGTCTCGCTCTCCGCCTCCTCCTCACCTCTAGCGTCGTCACCATCGCCGCCGACGCCCCCAAGTGGAAAAGCCTCAAACCCCAAACACCCACCGGCTTCACACTGAAGACCCTCGAAGTCGCCAAATATCCCGAACACACCGTCGTACTCTACGTTTACGTGCCAGACGCAGATGGCACATGGCCCTGCATCCTCGACATCCACGGTGGCGGCTGGAAGGCCCGCCAAGTCGAAGCCGACAAACCGATGATGGAACGCCTGGCGCAACGCGGCTTCGTCACCGCCCTCGTCAGCTACCGTCTTTCCACTGAGGCCAAATACCCCGCCGCGCTACACGACTGCAAAGCCGCTCTTCGCTGCCTTCGCGCACACGCCAAGGAATTGAAGCTCGATCCCGAGCGCATCGGCTGCATGGGCGGCTCCGCCGGTGGCCACCTCTCCGGTTTGACCGCGATGACCAGCGGCCTGCCCGAGTTCGATGGTGATGGCCCCTTCAAAGACCAATCCAGCGCCGTCAAAGCCTGTATCGTCATGGCTGCCACGCAGGACCTTGTTGCGGCAAATGCTGAAAAGACCAATGAAGGTTCGATCCTCTTCTTTGGCGCTACTGCACAGGACAAACCGGAAATTTACAAAGCCGCCTCACCCATCAAGCATGTTCGTGCTGGTGTTCCGCCCACCATTTTCATCGAAGGCGAAAAGGACACGCTCAAAATCGGTCGCGCCGAGATGATGGCGAAGTTGAAAGCCCTCGGCATCGAAACCGCCGTCCACACGCTCAAAGACGCCCCGCATCCGTTTTGGATGAGCGATCCTTGGTGCGCCGAAACCGTCGAAATCGCCGCCGCCTTCTTCAAAAAACATCTCGGCGAACCGGTGACGAAGTGAGCCGAACTTACTTCGTCGGTTTCGGCAGCGCCTGCACCAGCAGGCTGTAGAATTCGTTCTCCTCCGGCGTTTCGCCGTCGCTCTTGAGGATGTTCTTCACCACGCCGAGCACTTCCTTCTGCGCCGCCTTCGTCGTGAAGACCTGGGCCTTCTCGTTGAGGTAATCAAACATCGCATCGTCGCTGTCCGCCGCTTCACGGGCGCGGGCAAACGACTCTTCGATGAACAAGCTCTTCGGATACTCCGAGTCCCAGCCTTCCGCGATGAAGGCGGACTCCACCAGCCGTTCCTCTGTCAGCGAAACATGCGCATCCGCATAGATCGAGAGGGTTAGGAGATCGAACAAAGCTTCGCGGTTTTTCTGTGTCATGGACTCATCTTGGCAAGAAGCCTTCCCACGATCAAGCCCGCACTTCTTCACATGGAAATCTTCACCCGCTGGAACACATCAACCCGCGTCCCTGCATGAATCGCGGCTTCCACGTTCCCATCGTTCACCGTCACCACGGCATAACCCGCCGCATCAGCATACTGGAACGCCGTCACTGACTTCCGCTCCGTTTCATACAGTTCACGCCTCACCTCCGCCGTCTCTGGCGCATGCTTGGGCTCCAGCTTCACCTGATCGCCGTTGTAGCTGGCGATGCCGTGAAGTTCGTTCTTCGGCGCTTGATTCAAGGCTGACACCACGCTGCTCACCGCGAGCTGTGAAAAGCGTTTGCCACCGGCGAGACGCGTCAGCGCGCTGAACTTGTGCAAATGCCCGCCCAGCACCATCGCTTCCTGTTGCCCGAGGATGTCGAGCAGCTTCTCACGCTGCGCCCTCGCCTTTTCGCCCGCATACAGATGCCACGTTGCCCGCGCGCCATACGGCACCACCGGCGGATGAATGATCACAAACAAGTACCGCGCTGTGCGTTTCGTCGCCATCGCTTCGAGGCACTCCAGACTCGTTTTGTCATACGCATCAAAGAACGCGAACTGCGACTCGCCGTGCGTCACCAGATGGTTCGCCTTCGTGTTGGAAGCACGCTCATCGACCTGCTTTGCCTCCTTTGCCATGAACGGCAGCAGCACCTCGTTGAACGCCTCCACCGCGCCATCACCCGTCACATCGTGATTGCCTTTGGTGAACAAAAACGGCACGCCCAGCTCCTGCTTCGCCACAAACGCCACCGCCTCACGGTTCTGTTTCTCCGACAGCTCGGCATTCCCGCACAATCCCTCCACCAGATCGCCCACCTGCAGCACAAACGCCGGCGGCGCAGACGATTCGCGCTGTGCCGTGATGCGTTGCTTCACGGCGGCAAAGACACCTGGCATCACTTCCGTCGTCAGCCGCGAGTAATTCTGAATCTGGCTCAAATCACCCGCGTGATGCTCCGCCAGCCACTTGAAATCATGATGCGCCAGGCTGTCGTAATGCAGATCGCCCAGCAGAATGAATGAAAAGGGCTTTGCGCCCTCTGCCGCCAATCCCGGCAACGCTGCTGTGGCACAGGCTTGGAGGAAATGACGACGTGAGCGCATGCGGGTTCAACGCGGCCGACGAGTTTCGTCATTCCTAATTTCTTGACCAATCCTTGACCCTCTTGACTCCTTGACACCCGCCCCATGTCCGACGCCGCCACCACTCCCATGATGAAGCAGTATCTCGCCATCCGGCGCGAGCTGCCGGAGGACGTGCTGCTGTTCTTCCGCCTGGGCGATTTTTATGAGCTGTTCTTTGAGGACGCGAAGACTGCCTCGCCGATCCTCAATGTCGCCCTTACCAAGCGTAACGGCGTGCCAATGTGCGGTGTGCCGCATCATTCGTCACAGGGTTACATCGCGAAGCTGATCAAAGGCGGCAAGCGCGTCGCCATCGCCGAACAGACCACCGAGCCGACACCGGGGAAAATCGTCGAACGTGCCGTGTCGCAGATCCTCAGCGCCGGTACGATTAACGACCTCAACCTGCTCGACTCGAACCGCCCAAACTACCTTGCTGCCGTGTTTCGTTCGGGCAAAAAACTCGGCCTCGCTTATGTCGATCACACCACCGGCGAATTCGAGGTCGCCGAGTTCAAAGACACCACGGAACTCGCAGACGAGCTTGAGCGACTTCAAGCGAGCGAACTGCTTTTTAGTGATGATCAGCGCGACGTGATCGACGCCCTCGGCAATCCCAGCAGCGCCCAGCCCATCGAAAGTTACCTCTTCCTGCTCGATCAGGCACAGCACAGCCTCACGCAGCATTTCAAAGTGCAGTCGCTCGATGGCTTCGGCTGCACCGGCATGAATGCCGCCATCTGCGCCGCTGGCTGCATCCTGCAATACCTGCAATTCCAGCTCCGCCGCAGTGTCGATCACATCCAGCGTCTCCGCGTCGGCCAGACCAACGATTGCGTCCTCATCGACGCCGCCAGCCAGAGCCACCTCGAACTCGTCAGCGCCCGTGGCGGCACGCAGCACACCCTGTTGAGTGCTCTCGACCGCACCTGCACTCCCATGGGCGCCCGCAAAATGCGCCACTGGGTGTTGCATCCACTGCGTGATCTCGATGCGCTCACCCAGCGCCAGGACATGATCGCCGCCTTCTTGGACGAGCCCATGCTGCTCGGCCAAGTGCGCACACTTTTAAAAGAAGTCCGCGATCTAGAGCGCACCAGCTCCCGTCTCAGCCAAGGCAGCGGCAATGGCCGTGATTTGCAGGCCCTCGCCACCTCGCTGGAGGTCGTTCCTTCGCTGAAGGCACTCCTCCAGGAGGGGGATCATCCTGATCCCCACATGCGAGGGACCAAGATGGTTTCTCTCCTCCTTTCCCGCCTCCACGACCTCACCCCCATCTGCCAGGAAATCCAACGCGCCATCTGCGATGAGCCGCCGATGCAGATCAAAGAAGGTGGCGTCTTCCGCGAAGGCTGGCTCCCCGAACTCGACGAACTCCGCAACGCCACCACGCTCGGCCGTCAGTGGATCGCCGACCTGCAAAACCGCGAGATCGAGCGCACCGGCATCAAGAGCCTCAAGATCAAATACAACGCCGTCTTCGGTTACTTCATCGAGATCACCAAGGCCAACGTCGGCAGCGTGCCCGCCGACTACCACCGCAAGCAAACCACCGTCAACGGCGAGCGCTACATCACCGACGAGCTGAAGCGCATGGAGGACAAAATCCTCGGCAGCGAGGAGCGCAGCAAGGCGCTCGAATACGAGCAGTTTATCGAGCTGCGCAGCCGCGTTTTGGAGCACCTCGCGCACATCCAGGAAACCGCCGAAGCCATCGCCGTGCTCGATTCACTGGGCTCGCTCGCCGAGACCGCGCGGCTCTTCAATTACACCCGCCCCGTCCTCAACGAAACGCGGAATCTGTTCATCCGCGATGGCCGCCATCCCGTGCTCGATCAAAACCTCACGAGCGGCGAGCGCTTCGTGCCGAACGACGTTACTTTGGAGCCGGAAGAAAGCCGCCTCATCCTCATCACCGGCCCCAACATGGCCGGCAAGAGCACCTACCTGCGCCAGACCGCGCTGCTCACGCTCATGGCGCAAATAGGGAGCTTCCTCCCCGCCGCCAGCGCCGAGATCGGTCTCGTCGATCGCATCTTCACCCGCATCGGTGCCAGCGACGACATCGCGCGCGGCCAGAGCACCTTCATGGTCGAGATGAACGAGACCTCGCTCATCCTCAACAACGCCACTGAGCGCAGCCTCGTCATCCTCGACGAGATCGGTCGCGGCACGAGCACCTTCGACGGCCTCAGCATCGCCTGGAGCGTCGCCGAGCACCTGCACGACCACATCGGTGCCCGCTGCCTCTTCGCCACGCACTACCACGAGATCACCGCCCTCGCGCAAAGCCGCAGCGCCGTGAAGAACTACAACGTCGCCGTGAAGGAGTGGAACCAGCAGATCATCTTCCTCCGCAAGATCCTCCCCGGCTGCGCCGAAAAAAGCTACGGCATCCAAGTCGCAAGACTCGCCGGCCTCCCCGAAAACGTCATCGCCAGAGCCAAAGAAGTCCTCCAACAACTCGAAGCCGGCCACCAGCCCGCCGAAAGCGTCAAAGAAGTCCCCGTGCCGACCAGCGTGCCCGCGAAGACAAGGAAGAAAGCCATCAGCGATGCGGAAGCGGGGCAGATGAGTTTGTTTGGGTGAAGGTTGTCATACCGCGTAGGGTTCTGAGTTTGCCGATTGCCGCTATCAATAACCTTTCCAAATTTACCTCAAACTGCGTTTCCACCAAATTGAGGAAACCCGATTCGGGCAAACAAGACTGATTTGTCGAACAGTCGCACAACGCTGTAATTGCCATCCACTAGCTGCGAGCGTCTTCGACGTCTATCATGCTTGCGTTCAAGCGTGAGTTAAGCGACTGACTTATTGTCACGATTTGCTCCACTTCCTGTTGTTCAAAGAAATCCAAAAAGGAGCGTGCCCCTTTGCTAGCATTGCAGCTGCGGCAGAGCGGGATACAATTGTTCACAAACGATCCTGTTTTCAATTTCATGGCAAAATTGCCGCCCTCCATTTTGGGGAACCAAAAGTGATCAAGCTCGAGCTGTTGAATGCCTTCCTTGCATTTACAACACCTATTGTTGAATGCGGCCGCCAACGTAAATTGAAACGCTTGCCTATAGACTCGATCCACCTTTGAATCCCGACTAAAATCGGGTCCCACGATTTCATAGGAATCTGTTCGAATATCCAAATTATGATCGAGTGCTTCTTTAAAGAATTCTTCAAGCGTCATTCTTCGAAGATGCCTTTCAAGGCTCGCTTGGGTTAACGACAAGCTAGAATGTAGGCTGGCTTCAAACGATTTGTGCTTTAAAGCGTCTCGCTCTTGAGAATAAGTCGAACGGATAGATTTAAACTTCGGGAGGGAAACCATGTGATCCTTTGCGTAGCGGCGAATCTCCTCGTCTGCTGTTTGGAATTCATTCGAGATGTCATATTTTACTACCTCTCGAATTAAGCTGATCCCATCCGATGGACTTCTCTGGGAAACTACATCAGTCAGCAATGAGTAGTTCAATTCCATAGCCACGTAGATTATTCCAAGAACCATGCCCGCCTCTGAGATTCCAACCCTGCTCTCCAGCAGGTTTTTGAACGCATTGTAGGCTTCCCCTCCTTCATTCTTCCCTGCAATTAACGAGGAAATTAGCGCCGGTTCGCTGCCAATAAACTTCAGAATAACTCCGAGCACCTCACGATTGCAGAGAAATCTTGTTGGTGGTGTTGCGAGAAGCCGATCAGGCAGATTGTCCAATGCAGGTTGGAATCGAGAACGATAGCGATTCAACAAGGCGGGAACGAATATGATCCTCGCAGCTTGAAACCACTCGTTTGTGTCCTTGATCCAGTCAAAGCCTGGGTTCCGTTCCTTTGTCAGCAACAGATAAATTGATGTGAGAATTCTTTCGCGGCGCCAAGCCACGTAAAATGTGGCTCCAATGGCAACGACTGCTGCCCCGAAGATGGTTTCCAAGGACATCAAAAAGGGAAGGAAAAACGACATTACCGCAAGCAACGCTAGCAAACTCCAATAGATCACAAGGAACACACAACAGTAAAGTGTGGCAAGCGTGAGTTGTTTAAGCACTTTCATACATTTCGTCTCTCGCCCATTTTCGGAGGTCTGCGAAGACTTAAGTAGATGCCAGATGTGCTGTGCATTTCCACAAGTGAAAAAAGAGTGGGCAGGAAAATTTGTTGGGGGCTGTAATCTCTGGGAGGCGAAGAAGGTGAGGCGCTCGTAACCGCCTTGACCGAATGCAGCACCGGGGAAATGACATCAGGCTGCAACTGACTGACAAAAGTATCGCCCCGAATTTGCCCTTCTATCGTTGGAGGTGCATTCGCTTGGCGGTGATCACTTTCTCCGAACAAAGTGTCCGTCCCTCTATGTGAAGACATGCCTACAGCCACACGCCTTGCACGGCTGATGAGTCAGGGCAAAAACTCCTGACGGCGCTGCTGAATCACCCACTTTCAAGCCTCTCGACAATCCCGGTTCCTATGAGTAAAGGGATAGACATATTCGAGCCCAGTGCGCGGGGAGATGACGTCAGGCTGCAACTCTCTGACAGATGTTACCTCCGATCCCTGCCGGCGCAGCTTGCGGTGAGGCAGGCGGTGCTGCTGGACACCGGGCCGCTGCTCTCGGAGATCGAAGTGAAGACTGCCGGGCCAAGCACCCGCTTTTTTTGCTGGCGACATCATCAAAAACTACCAAAATCGGCGGATGAAACTCACCTCCTGGAACGTCAACGGCATCCGTGCCTCGCTCGGCAAAGGCCTGCGTGAATATATGCTCACGGGCGATGCCGATGTCATCTGTCTCCAGGAAACGAAGGCGCAGCAGGAGCAGGTCGATCTGAGCTGGTTCAGCGGCTACAACGCCGTCTGGAACAGCGCGGTGAAGAAAGGGTACTCCGGCACGCTCATCCTCAGCCGCGTGCCGTTCAAGACCTCCGCACTCGGTTTCGGCATTGACGAGCACGATCGCGAAGGCCGCCTCCTCACCGTCGAGTTCCCCGACTTTCATCTCGTCAACGTGTACACGCCGAACTCGCAGGCCGAACTCGCCCGCCTGAGCTACCGCCTCCAATGGGATGATGCGTATCGTGCGCATTTGAAGAAGCTGGAGAAGACAAAGCCCGTCATCGCCTGTGGTGATCTCAACTGTGCGCATCAGGAGATCGATCTCGCCAATCCGAAGTCGAATCGCCAGAACCCAGGTTTCAGCGACGATGAACGCGCCAGCTTCACCAAGCATCTCGACGCCGGCTTTCTGGATGTCTTCCGCCAATTCGACCCCAGCCCCGGTCGCTACACCTGGTGGACGCAACGCACGCCGGATGCGCGGGCGAAGAACATCGGCTGGCGGTTGGATTACTGGCTCGCGTCGGAAAAACTGAAGCCTGCGCTCAAATCATGCACGATTCGTGATGACCTGCATGGCAGTGATCATTGCCCGGTGGAGCTGGTGGTGGGGTAAACAAAATGAAACCGAACCAGACCAGCCCAATGATTCCTGTTCTGCGATTTCTGCACGCAGGATTGGTGATGTTGTGGATGTGTTCCTGCCAAACCGTCAAACATGAGGAAAACGTCGCGACAGCAGTGCGTCCGAAGCGATTAGTCGCTGCCATCGGCGGATTCCTCGGTGCCTCTTACCGGGTCGTTCTCAATGACGACGGTTCTGTGAACTATTTGCAGAATCCTCGTACACTGGTTTCGCTGCCGGGAACAAAGCGAACTTCGGTACATGTATCTGACGAACAATGGCGGCATTTTCGAGAAGCACTGAATCAGGCCAATATCAAGGGTTGGAAGAACCAGTATATCGACCGTGGTGTCGTGGACGGAACCTCTTGGGAGATCGACGTTGAGTATCCGGACCGCACATTCAAGTCACAGGGATTGAACGCGTATCCCGACTCGAAAAGTTTCGATCTATTCTTGAGTGCAGTCAGTGAACTGCTGGGAGGCAAAGACTTCCGCTGAAGATGTCATCGGGTGCGTCTTGAGGGTGTTCGTAGTTTGATTTCGTCCCGCGCCTTCTTTGGCAGCGCATCGACCACGAGTTGATACGAATGCTCGACCAGTTCGCGCACGAGCTTCGGCGGCAGGCGGCCATCGAGCACGACGGTGTTCCAAGGGCGTTTATTCATGTGCCAGCCGGGTTTGATGGCCTTGTGTTCGTCCCGCAGCTCGATGGCGCGTTCGGGATCGCATTTGAGGTTGATGCGTGCAGGATAATCCTCCGGCACGGTGACGGCGAACATCTTGCCACCGACTTTGTACACCAGCGCATCGGGCCCAAACGGTGTCGTTTCTTCCGCCCTTGGTTGATCCGCGCCTGCCTGAATCTCGGCTGCGAAATTGAAGTTAGGCTTTTAACGCCCGGTCAATGTCCGCCCACAGATCCTCGACGTGTTCGATGCCGACGGAGAAACGCACGAGGCCGTCGGTGACGCCGGCGGCTTCGCGGGTGGCTTTGGGGATCGAGGCGTGGGTCATGCTGGCGGGATGGGCGACGAGGCTTTCGATGCCGCCGAGGCTCTCGGCTTGCGTGAAGAGGCGCAGGCGGCGGATGAAATCGAGGGTCTTGACGTGGCTTGCCAGCACCTTGCAGGGAGCCGACATTCCCCATATGCGGCCGTGTCGGGAACGCCAGTTTTACGATCACGATCTGGGCTCCGCATTATTCGATGGGTACTGCGGGCGTGCCTAGCAGCGTGATGTTTTCGATTTTGAAGGGCGTGTCGAAGGTTTTTAGGTTGTCATGGATTTCTACGACAATGCTGGCTGCCTGAGGAAACGCGGCCTTGTGGCCAAAGGTGAATGTGGTGATGCCCCCGGAACTGCTATAGCCGCTGCGTTTGATCTCGGTCTTGGAGCCATCGACGAGGAGGAAAGCGGCTTTCAAATCGTCCGGCATTAGCCTGAGCTTCAATTCCATTCTCTGGGATCCGTCTTTCTCCCAGCCTTCCTTGATCTCTTCGATGCTGGCACCGAGTTCGGCGCCCTTGCTGCCGACTTGGAGTGATTTCAATCCGAGATCGATCTCTCTCGCCGCTCCTGCCACGCGGTATTGGAGAGTGCCTGAAATCTCCTTGATGCCTTTAACGGCGGCACCAGGAAGTTTCAGTTCCACATTAAACAAGAGCGATGCTTTATCTGCGGAAAGTTCCGGGAAACTAAGGCGACGGTCCCAGTCCTTGTCGCCTTTGAGCAGGCTGGTGCCGTCGCTGGCGATGGCCTGTGTGATCGTGCTTTTGTCGGTGATGTTTAACACGCTGCCGGGAAGCTCCGCCAGCACGGCGAGCGTGTAACCATCATTGTCATTCAACGGGCGAAGGTCGAGTTTCTTGTCCACCGGATTGACCATGCGCACGCCGACCACTTGGATCGATTTGAGGGCTTCGCCCTTGGCGGGTGGCGCGATCGAGACACCGAGTTGTTTTTGGAGTGCTTTGGCCCCCTTGAGAGCGGCTGCTACCTCGGCAGCATAGTCAAACAAGGGCTTGGTGGCATCTGAGACCACGGCTTTTACGGGAACCTTTTCGCCGAACAACAGGCCGCTGAGTTCAGCATCAAGTTCGGGTGCATTCTGCGTGTCGAAGCCGTTTTTTTCCAGCCACGCATCATCGGCGGCCAGCTTTTCTAATGCCTCGATGAGCTTCGTGCCCTCGAAAGTGAGACCGAGAGTGCTGGTAGAAGTGGATTTGAAATTCGAGCTGCTTTCCACCTTGCCTGGAAGAGTGATGGACACCGTCTGCTTTACAGTCCCGAGCACAGCGGACAACATCGGCCTGGCCTGCTGAAACTTGGCACGCTCGCCGCGGATGATATCCGCACGCTGCGCGGCGGTGAGCTTCGATGTATCTTGTTTGGGCTTGGTTTTTTGGGACTTTTTGTAACCCAGGCCGAGCTCGGCCCTGCCACCGCCTTGGTTCTTCCAGGCCAGCTCGAGCATGCTCTGGTTCGGGATGTTGAACTCATCGAGCTTTTTGAAATAAGCGGTGCCGCGGAACCACATGCGGCCGTCCTCAAGCCGCTCGAAGCTCACGTCCGTCCAGGCATCCACGCCTTTCGAGTCGGTCATGATTTTGGCGATGGCGGCCTGTAGCGCCTCTACTGAGGCATCGTTCTCGTTGTTGAGGCGTACACTTTGAAATGAGCACTCGTGACGCACCTTGCCGGAGCCGTCAGGATTGATGGTGAACTCTTGTTTGGTTTCATAACAGGAACTTAGCAGCAGCGCCAATGCACTTGCCAGCACCGCAGAAATGATTTGTGAAGTTTTTTTCGTAATCATGGAAGTAGGAATCTACCGCGATGTTTCTGTAATAAAGCATTTTTGAGACAGTGAGAAATGCCAGGTGGGATCACTTCTCCTTCAGCGCCCGGTCAATGTCCACCCAGAGATCTTCGACATGCTCGATGCCGACGGAGAAGCGCACGAGGCCGTCGGTGACGCCGGCGGCTTCGCGGGTGGCTTTGGGGATGGAGGCGTGGGTCATGCTGGCGGGGTGGGCGACGAGGCTTTCGATGCCACCGAGGCTTTCGGCTTGCGTGAAGAGGCGCAGGCGGCGGATGAAATCGAGGGTCTTGACGTAGTTGAGGCCGAAGTCGGCCAGGAGCATGCCGGAACCGGATTTCATCTGCTTCTTGGCGAGTTTGTACTGCGGATGGCTGGGCAGGAACGGGTATTTGACGCTCTTCACGCCTTTGCGGCCTTCGAGACGTTTGGCGAGTTCGAGGGCGTTGGACGAATGACGTTCCATGCGCAGGGCCTCGGTTTTCGCGCCGCGTGACGTGAGCCAGGTGTCGAAGGGACTGGGTTGCAAGCCGATGGCTTTTTGCGCAAAGATCATTTTCTCCTGCCACTCGTCGGAGTTGGTGCAAACAGCGCCGCCGAGGCTGTCGCTGTGGCCGTTGGTGTATTTGGTGGTGCTGAGCAGGGAGAGATCGGCACCGAGGTCGAGTGGTTGCTGAAGCAGGCTGGAGGCGAAGGTGTTATCGACCGCGACAATGCTGCCGACGCTGTGTGCGGCGGCGCTGATGGCTTTGATGTCGAGAATTTTCAGCAGCGGATTGGTGGGCGATTCGAGCCAGACCAGCGCGGGCTTGAGGTCGGCGATGAGGCCGTAGTTCGCGGCGTTGGCAAGGTTGGCGTATTTGATGGTGACGCCGAAGCGACGCAGCACTTTTTCAAAGATGCGGTAGGTGCAGCCGTAGATTTGCTGCTCGGAGAGAATCACATCGCCTGCCTTGAGCGAAAACAAGATGGCGGAGATGGCGCTGAGTCCGCTGGCGAAGACGGTGCAGTGGGTTGCGTTTTCGAGGCTGGCGAGGGTGGTCTGGAGATTGCGGAAGTTGGGATTGCCAGAGCGGGTGTAGTCAAAGCCGGTGGGATTACCCGTCTCGAACGTCGAAGTCATGTAGATCGGCGGAATGACTGCGCCGGTCTCGCTGCGGTAGTCCTGGCCCACATGAATCGCACGAGTTTCAAAGCGTGCGTCGGGAGGAATGGTGGGGTCGTCTTTCATGGCGTGATGAGTGACATGCAGAATTAGCTTTGCAAGGCCCCTGCGCTCATGCTTTATGAATCAAATCTGATCTTTCATGTCTGACCCTACTGCTCCTCGAAAATTCCGTCGCGTTCTGCTCAAACTCAGCGGTGAAGCGTTGAGACAGCCGGGCAGCACCGACAACATCTCCCCGCCGATCGTCGAAGACATGGCGGCGCAGATCAAAGCGGCGCATCAAACGGGCCTCGAGATCGCCGTGGTCGTCGGTGGCGGTAATTTTTGGCGCGGTGTGACTGCGAGTAACAAAGGCATGGAGCGTGCGACGGCGGATTACATGGGCATGCTGGCCACGGTGATGAATTCACTGGCTTTGCAAAGCATGCTGGAGGCGATGGACGTGCCGTCGCGGGTGCAGAGCGCGATCAAGATGGACAACGTGGCCGAGCCCTTTGTGCGCCGCAAAGCGATGCGCCATCTCGAGCTGGGCCGCGTGGTGATCTTCGCCGCCGGCACGGGCAATCCGTTCTTTTCCACCGACACCACTGCCGCGCTGCGCGCCAGTGAGATCAATGCCGAGATCGTGCTCAAAGCGACGAAGGTCGATGGCATTTACGATTCTGATCCCGCCAAGAACCCGAAGGCGGTGAAGTTTGACCGCATCAGCTTCCACGAGTGCCTGACGCGCCAGCTCAAGGTGATGGACTCCACGGCGTTCTCGCTCTGCATGGAGAACAACATGCCCATTGGAGTCTTTAGCATGAACGAGCCTGACAACATCCGCCGTGCGCTCGTCGGCGAATACATCGGCACGATGGTCGATGCCAAAGGCTGAGCCACTTTTCCAACCCACTCTGTTTTATGGACCCTGAAATAACCATGCTGGAGGCCGATGAGGCCATGACGAAGGCCGTTGAGCACGCCATCCACGAATTTGCCACCGTGCGCACCGGCAAGGCCAACCCCACGCTGGTCGAAAACATGGACGTGCATGTGATGAGCTACGGCAGCCACATGAAGCTGAAGCAGCTCGCGATGATCACCACACCGGATGCGCGACTGATCCGCATCGAGCCGTTTGATCCCGCCACCTTGCAGGACATCGACCGCGCGATTCGTGAATCACGCCTCGGTTTGAACGGCAGCATCGAGGGCAAAGTCATCCGTCTGCCGATTCCGTCTCTCACCACCGAGCGCCGCGAGCAGATGGTGAAGATGTGCAAAACGCTCGGCGAAGACGCCCGCGTGCGCGTGCGTTCCGCCCGCCGTGATGCCCTCGAAGCGATCAAGAAAGGCGAGAAGGACGGCAGCATCACCGAAGATGACCTCCACCGCATGGAAAAGGAAATTCAGACCATGACCGACAAGAAGATCGCCGAAATCGACCAGCATGTGGTGTCGAAAGAGAAGGAAATCATGACTGTTTGAGCCATTCGATGTTTCCCGCCTGCGACTACCTCGACCTTGCCCACACCAAACATGGCATCCTGTTTCCGGATGACTCGCCGGTGTGGACGTCACTGACGCGGATCGAATCGTATCTCGAATTCCGGCTGCAGCGCGAAATCCGCGTGCAGGTGCCGCCGGGGGCATTCATTGGTGAAGACGTATTCATTGATGAAGGCACCACGCTGGAACCTGGAGTGGTGATCAAAGGCCCGGCCTGGATCGGACGGAACTGCCAGCTTCGCGCTGGTTGTTACATCCGTGAAAACGTGATCATCGGCGATGGCTGTGTGCTCGGAAATTCGTGCGAATTCAAGAACAGCGTGATCTTCGACGGCTGCGAGGTGCCGCACTACAACTACGTGGGTGACTCCATCCTCGGCCACAAGGCACATCTGGCAGCAGGAGTGATTCTTTCCAACGTGCGGCTGGACCGCCTCGAAGTCACCGTCAAGACCGACACGGACGTCTATCCCACCGGTCTGCGGAAATTCGGCGCGATCGTCGGCGATTACGCAGAGATCGGCTGCAACAGCGTGATCAGCCCCGGCAGCATCATCGGCCGCCGCAGCATCGTGTATCCGCTGACGCATTTCAGCGGCGTGCTGGAGGCCGATCTCATGCTGAAGACACGGCAGACGCAGCAGGTGGTCAAACGGAAGAGGTAGGCGCCCAAGGTTGAATACTTCCCGGTTTGGGGCGTCATAGTTGCATCGCCTTCCTCATGAACTCGCATCTCCGACTCCTTTTAATCACCTCAGCGCTATTGCCACTCGCCGGTTGTGAAAAATCCATGCCGCCAGCAGTCAGTTCGGCCGCCACTGTCGCTCCGCTGACCGCAGAGGCGGAAAACCAGCTCGCCGAAGCACGTGATGCTCTCCAGCGGCAGGCTCTGGAGATCGATACGAAGACGGCGTTGATGGAAAAGCAGTTCGCCGACATGGAAAAGGCGCTCAAGGATCGTGAAAACGCGGAGCTGCGCACCTCGCTGGATGCGTTGAAGCAGCAGAACGAAGATTTGCGGATGCAGGCGGACACAGCACGGCGGCAGAGCAATGTCATCACGCAGCGCATCGCCACCAGCACACCGCGAGTGAGTTTGCCGCCCCAAGTTTCAGCTCCGCGTGATTACTCGATCTTTTATGAGCGCCTCGCGCCGTATGGCCGCTGGATGGAAGTGAACGGCTACGGCTACTGCTGGAGGCCCACGATCACCGCGTCTCGCTGGCGGCCTTACGTGGACGGGAATTGGGCCTGGTCGTCCATGGGGTGGACTTGGCAGTCGAACGAGCCCTTTGGCTGGGCCACGTATCACTATGGTCGCTGGGTCAATCTCTCACGCCATGGCTGGGTTTGGGTGCCAGGCAGCGAATGGTCCCCAGGCTGGGTTTCCTGGCGCCAGAGCCGCGATTACGTCGGCTGGGCACCCCTGCCGCCCGAAACGGGTGCCTGCCGCGATGTGTATCGCGACTGCGATTCGCACTACAACCTAGGCCCATCGAGCTACATTTTCATCACCACGAATCATTTCGTTCGCCCGAGCTACACCACGGTTTGTGCTCCCGTGTCGTATAACACGACGATCTTCCAGAGCAGCGTGAACGTGACGCAGATCGTGCGGCAGGACCGCCACGGCCATGATCATGGCCCAGTCTCCAGCCCCGTGTTTGTTCACCATGGCGGCCCACCACGTGCTCAGATGGAGCAGGTTTGCGCGCAGCCCGTTCCGCAAGTGCGGGTGAATGCCATTCAGGCGGGAGAAATGGCGGCACCACGACCTGGACATCACCAGCATGAAGCGGTGACCGCTCCCGTCATGGTCGAACTGCCGCCGGTCAGAGCCGATGCACCTCGTTCGAGGCCTAAAATCGCTGATCGCATCGAGAAGCCGGTGCCGGTGAGCGGATTCGAAGGCGTGCCCGTGAGTGCGGCGGCGGAAATTCGTGAAACCATTGCCGAGGACAAAGCAATGGCCGCCGTGCAGCAGCAGCCTGTGATCGTCACGCCCGCTCCCACCCTCGTCGCAGGTCAGGCGGCGGAAAGACAGCCCAAGCGGCAGCGCGAACCCACACAGACTGTGCCCGCGACGGAAACCGTGCGACCAGCCATCGCGGTGACTGAACCAGCACCGTCACAGACCGCTGTGTCCCCTGTCGTCATGCCCCAGGCCGTCGAAACGACTGTTCCAGCCCTCACGACCGAAACCAAGCCGGTTATCGTTCCCGAATCGACTCCAGTGGTGGTGATGCCTGCTAGCGCCAGCAACGCCCCAGAAACGAGAGTGGCTGAGAGTGCGGGTTCAGCGCCTGCGGTGACTCCGATGGTGAGTCCTGCGGTTGAAGCCCAAAAACCGACGGCGACCTCTGCTACCGTCGCTCCGGACAATGCTTCCCAGATTCCTGCGGTCGTCCTTCCAGCCGTCGCTAGCACTCAGGTGGAGACAAAAGTCACTGAAGGCGATGTTTCATCGCCCGTGCTGACTCCAGCGGCTCCTATCGTCATCCCGACGGTTGAAGTGATGAAGCCAGAGGCTGCACCCGCTGTGGCCGTGCAGGAGAGTGCTTCACAGGCTCCTACGGTCGTCATGCCAGCAGTAACACCGGCTTTACCAACCGAAACTGCCCCGCAGCAGGCAGATCCATCCGCCGCACTGAAAGCTGCTGCCGAGAAAATGGCCGCCGAGCAGGCCGCTGCCGCCGCTGAAGCCCAGCAGCAGGAAATCCAAGCGGCCCAGCAGCGCATGATTGCCGCACAGGCCGCCGCTGAGGCTGAAAAAGCACGCCAGGAAGCGCAAGCCGTGGCCATGAAGCAAGAACTCGCCACCGCACAAGCGGCGGCAGACGCCGAACGTGCCCGTCAGCAAGCAGAGGCCGCCGTCATGCAACGTCAGCAGGAAGAAGCCGCCCGCCGCGCCGAGGAGCAGCAGATGCGCGCCCAACAAGAGGCCGCGCAACGTGCCGCTCAAGAGATGGCGCAGCGCCAAGCCGAAGAAGCCGCCCGCCGTGCTGAAGAGCAGCAGATGCGCATCGCCCAGCAAGAAGCCGAACGCCGGGCGCAAGAAATGGCACAGCGTCAGGCCGAGGAACAGGCCCGCCGTGTCGCTGAAGAACAAATGCGCGCCCAACAGGAGGCCGCCCAGCGTGCCGCTCAAGAGATGGCGCAACGCCAGGCCGAAGAGGCTGCCCGCCGTGCTCAAGAAGAAGCCCAGCGAGCCGCTGCTGAAGCGGCTGCACGCGCCGCTGCGGAGGCCGCAAGCAATCAGCCGCAGCCAGCGCCTCCGGGGCAGTGATTTTGGCAGACCTTCACCCGTTTCACACCCGCAGCATGTCCTTCACCACCTGCCAGTAGAGGAAGATGCAGCCGCGCCAGGAATAGCGGAATTCACCGTTGCCGGTGGGTTCGATGACGCCGGCGTTGATGTTGTGGTCGATCTGGGCGCTCATGTCGCGCTCGATGTAGGCGTGCAGAAATTCGGTGTCCTGGAGGGAGAGGTCTTCAAGCCGGACGCCTTCGCTTTGGAGAAAGGCGTCGTGGCGCTCCAGCAGCTCCTCGAATGAGGCGGCATGGGTGAAGCGATTCAGCCGTTGTTTGGGCGAATGCTTCATCGTGGCGGCAAAGGGATAGTTCGTCGTGGTGAAGGTGACGCCGCTGCTGGCCCGTGACGTGAGACTGACATACGAAAAGCCAAACTCGCCTTGTTGCGCGAGAGCGATGGCGGCCTGCGTGCGCTTCTCGCGGTGGTAGAACAGGCGCATGAAGTGGTCAGTCTGGCTCCACTGCCAGCCGGTGTCGCCGACCTCGGTGAAGCCGGCGTTGTCTGCCTCGATGCTGAGGTCGCCAAGTTCAGGAAACACGTCACGCGTCGGCGGAAAGCGGTGTTTGACCTCGCTCTTGATGGGAAACCGCAGCCTACGGACGCGGAAGATGATCTCCAGCCACGGCAGCATGAACCAAGCACCAATGAAGATGCCACCGCCAACGTGTGTGTCGGTCAGGTAATAGCCGCCAAGATACGAGGCGCCCAACAGCGCGAGCCAGCCCAACTTCTGGATGAAGCGGTTGTCGAACGAACGGCATGCGATGGCAAAGACGATGGCCGCCGCGACATACAAAGTGTGCTGGAGAGTCGTTTCCATGAGTGCCGCAGGGTTGGGTGCGGAGGCGAGACTACTGGAACATTTCCAGTGAAGCAACCCTGCATCCATTCTCGTCACGCCCGGAAACGATGAGGCCGGACGCAGCTCCCGATGCGTCCGGCCCAACCTCGATCAACCAAACAGATGTCGTGTGCGACGGTTAGAAATTGATCTGCGCCTGCAGCCCGATGTAACTGACATTCACGTCGCGGTAGCGCGCACCCCCAAGCGCAGTAGGATTGTCTGCAGTGTTGGTGCGGGTGCCATTCGAGTACAAGAGCGTCATTTCCAACTCCGGGTAAGGCACATAGCGCAGACCGAAGGCGACTTCACTCACGCGGTTTTTAGGAGCGTTGGCGGCAAACTTGCGGGCACCGTCAAATTGCTGCAAGCGCACAAAAGGAATCAGTTCCGATTGATTTGGGAAAACATGGCGGTAGCACGCTTGGATATAGCCACCCTCCAAACTTTGGCTGGTGATTGTGCTCATATTATTACTGAGTTGTGGGCCCTTGCCCCATGTCCACTCAGCTTCGAGACCAAATGGCTGCGGATAAAGAACAATATTGACCGCCGTGCGTTGATCGAGCACTCCGTTGGGGTGGACTGTGGGCGTGGGACCCCCTGTGCCAAGCGGGGCGGTACCGGGTTTGAATTGGCCTGTATAGAAGCTGGCTCCAATTTCCAAAAACTGCCCGTTGTCGAACTCGAATGGGTAGGCTGCATGAGCGATGTAATGCATTTTACCGTTGTTGTCATTGTTGTTGATGCCTGAGCCGTTGTAGACACCCACGTTTAGCAATCCGTAGTCGCCCGAGCCACGCAGCCCCATCTTGACTATGTTCTTGAAGCGCTCACGAATCGTGTAAGGAGCCCAGATCAGATACGCGCCCATATCACGCTCACCTTCGACCGCCGAATTCAAGGCGTCCGCACGCTCCAGCGCTAGACGGTTCTGCGAGGATTGCAGATTCACGAACCCGTAGGGCACTTTGGAAAGACCGATGCGAGCACGAAATTCACGGGCAGGGTCCAGCGAGATGTCTGCATACATGTCACGTGCTTGGAGAGCGTAAGTTGAGCCGCCAGACGTTGATCCCACACCGGCAAAGAAATCCATCTGCGCATAGAGGTAGAGGTGATTGGATACATCGCCGCTGTAAGTCAACCGACCGCGGCGGATGCCCATGGACATCGTGTCGCTTACGAATGGATCATTGGCCTGATTAACTCCCGGCACATCGTCATCGCCGAGCAAGCTGTATAAGCGCGTCTGCACATATCCTTTCAATTTCAGACGCTCGTACCACTTGTCCGCCAGCAGGACGTCGATGTCTGCCTTGGACATCGTTGCAGGCGAGGTGTTGTCGGTGATCTTGGAGATTTCCTCGATTTGGCCACGGGTGTTGGAGATCACATTTTCGAGGCTTTCGATCTTGCTTTCGGTCTTTGCCACACGCTGGCCCAGACCGCTGCTCGATCCAGAGGCAGGAGTTGACGCCGGGGATGACTTCTCATCCGCACGCATGGCGGCGACGAGCATGTCATACTCATCCTGGGTCAGGGAACCCTTGGATTTGAGGATGAAAAACAGCTTTTCCATCGCCGGACTGGCGGCGATGGGCAGGGAGGGTGGCAACGCGATGATGACGGCTGCGAGAGCGGCCAGCACACGGGAGAAGCGGGAATGTTTGATGCGCATGGGTGATGTGTTGAGTGAAGAATGCGCCTCAGGTGATGTGGCATCGCCCAAGGACGAGTGTCACATGGCTGTAACCTCAAATTCCCGCTAGATTCTTAATGTGACGCTTTCGACACATGAAGATGCACGCTTGCAGCTCATCTCGGTTGACCACTTGGTGCCGTCCCCCTAAAGCTCTCTTTGTGACGCTTTCGTCACAGAGCGTTTTTTGACCCGCAGGCTGCTTCGACCAATATCGTCGTGTTGCCAGACAACCGGCGCACGGTGTTGACACCGACCGCATCCCACCCACACCCTCCCACATGAAGACCGCCATCCTCACCCTCGTTACCACCTTCGCCGCAGCGCTCTCGCTTCAGGCCCAGACCACCCTGCGCATCCGCGGCTCCGACACGCTCGGTGCCAAACTCGTCCCCGCCCTCGCTGAAGGCTTCAAAAAGCAGGGCGGCAAAGTCAGCTTCGACATCGCTGCCGAAGGTTCCTCCACCGCCTTCACCAATCTCGCCGCCGGCACCGCCGAGATCGGCATGTCCTCCCGCAAGATCAAAGCCGACGAGCGCACCCTCTGCCGCAGCAAAGGCATCGACATCAACGAAATCGAGATCGCCTGGGACATGATCACCGTCGTGGTGAACAAGAACAACCCCATCGCCGACCTCAAGAAGAAGCAGATTTTGCAGATTTTTGCCGGTGACATCAAAGACTGGAGCGAAGTCGGCGGTACTCCCGGCCCGATCTCGGTTTATACCCGCAACACCTCCTCCGGCACCTACAAGGACTTCATGGGCATGGCGATGAAAGGCCGCGAATATGGTGCCAACAGCCAGAAAATGGCTGGCAACGAGCAGATCGTCTCAGAAGTGGCCTCCAACGCCAACGGCATCGGCTACATCGGTTATGCTTATTCGGGTGCCAAGGGCATCAAGATCGTCGCCATTGACGGGGCCGCCCCCAATCCTGCCGCCGTGAAGAGCTACCTGCTTTCCCGCCCCACCTTCCTCTACACGAATGGCGAGCCCACCGGCAACGTGAAGGCCTTCATCGACTTCTGCCGCAGCCCTGCTGGCGCCGCCATCATCACCAAGGGCGGCTTCGTTCTCCTCAACTGAGTGAAGTAATCGTTGGTTGACCCTTCTCAAAATCCGGCGATGGAGAAATGGCTTCTCTTCGCCGGATTCTTGTTTAGAGGGCTGAAATAACCTGCATGGACAGTTCTGAGTCAGCCTCTCGGCCCCCGTTGCGCACCCTGCTCGTCAGGAACCGCAAACGCACCGTGCTGGGGATGGACCCGCAAAACATCATTCGCTGGTTCTTTGGCAGCAACGCCAGCGTCGCCGTCATCGTGCTGGTGCTCATCATGATCTTCCTCGTGCGCGAGGGCATCGACTTCCTGCCCACCTACCGCGACGAACTCGTCACCTACCGCCGCGCCGGCCTGGAATTCTGCGACATCATCGACAAACCGCTCAAAGAGCACCAGTCGCTCTCCAGCAGCCTGCGTCAGTCGGTGAGCGGTTCGCTCGACACGCTTGGCAAAACTGCTCGTGATCGTCGAGATGCCGCGTTTCTCCTCAAAAACCAGGCCGAGGAAAAAGCCACGCAGCAGCGCGAAACGCTCGAACAGGCTCTGGAGCAAACCCCGCCTCCTGCCGCAGACAAACTCGACATCTTGCGCCGCGAACAGCAAAAAGCCGCCGCAGATGCCGCTGCAGCGCTGGTTTACCCTGATCTCTTCACCGCAGCGGAGAAACAGCAGCTTCAGACCGAGTTCGCCGCGCTCACGCCTGAAGTCACCGATCTCCCGCCCTTCCTGCAAACCCTCGCCGCCGACTTCACCGCCAAAGATCGCGAAGCTCGCACGAAATTCGAAGCTCTCGTCACTGCCCAGGAGGAATTCGAAGAAGCGCCTGAAGGTCTTCAAGAAGTGCTCGATGAACTCAAAGAGCATGCGCAGGAGACCAAGGAGAAGGCAGACGAGTTCCACGTCCTCGAAACCAACCGTCAACGTCTCCTCGAAGCTGCGGCAAACTCCAAGAATGCCGATGAAAAAGCCAGTTTCACGGAAGAAGCCGAAGCATCCGTCGCTGAACCGGTGAACCTCGAAGAACGCACGAAGGAACTCACCGCCCGCGCCGGTGAATTGCGCGAGCAGCTCGAAGGCTACGTCAAAGCCGCCGAAAAAGCCTCCGCTTCACTGCCACAAGAAGGTGGAACGCCCGCAGCGACCTCTCAGCTCGCCGACGTGCGTGCCAAACTGCCCGTGCATGTGAAGGAAATGCGCGATGCTGCGTTGCAGCTCGATCAATGGCGCTCGGACAAGCCCGTTTCGATGATCAGCGTGATCGCCGCGTTCTTCTTCGGTTCCCAGTGGATCACCAACAGTTCCTGGCAGGATTTTTTCGGTTTCGTGCCGCTTTTGACCGGTTCTCTCGTCATCGCCCTCATCGCCATCTTCATCGCCACGCCGATCAGTGTCATCGCCGCGATCTACACAAACCAGTTCGCCTCCGAACGCGAGAAGGAGATCATCAAGCCGATCATCGAGTTCATCCAGGCCATTCCATCGGTTGTGCTGGGCTTCATCGGCATCTCGCTCGTCGGCAATTTGATCAAGGACTTCAGCGAGGTGAGCTGGCTGCAATGGGTGCCCGGTTTCCCGATCCAGGAACGCCTCAACATGTTCAACGCCGGCTGCCTGCTCGCCTTCATGGCCGTGCCCACGATGTTCAGCCTCTCTGAAGACGCCCTCAACAACGTCCCGCGTGCCTACATCGACGCGTCGGACGCTCTTGGAGCCACCAAGCTGCAAACCGTCTTCCGCGTCATCGTTCCTGCCGGCATTTCCGGCATTCTCTCCGCCATCCTGCTCGGTCTTGGCCGTGTGATCGGTGAAACGATGGTCGTGCTGCTCGTCGCGGGTAACCGCATCGCCATTCCCGACTTCAGCGCCGGTCCCGGCGTCATCTTCCAGCCTGCGCACACGCTCACCGGCATCATCGCGCAGGAACTTGGCGAAGTCTCACGCGGCAGCTCGCACTGGCAGGCGTTGTTCATGGTCGGCATCGTGCTGTTTGCCATCTCGCTGCTCGTCAACTGGTGCGCCCGTGCCGTGGCCCGCCGCTTCGAACCCCACAAGGCATGAACCCCGTTCCCACCGCCGAAAATCCCTTCGCTGGCGACAACTCCGGCATCCAGAAGCGCGAGACCGCCGCGCGCTGGGCCTTGCGCGTGGGCAGCTATATCGTGGTGATCATCACACTGGCGATCATGCTGCACATTTTCATCAAAGGCGCGCCCGTCACGTTTCAGTCGAAGTGGCCCTTTGTGAACACGCAGTTCCTCACCGAGCTGCCGTCCCAGCTTCACGTCATCGAAGACAAGCAGGGCAACCACTACGAGACCGGCGTGAACGGTGCCGACGCCATCAAGAAGCAGCTCGGCGACAACTTCCGCTCGGAAAAAACCATCGCCTATTCCGGTGGTGGCATCCTGGGGCCGATTGTGGGCACTGCACTGCTCGTCATCGTCAGTGTCGGCGTCGCGTTGTTCCTTGGCGTCGCCTGCGCGATCTATCTGAGTGAGTATGCGAAACACGGCAAGTTCCTCGAACTCGTGCGCCTCGCCATTTTGAACCTCGCGGGCGTGCCGTCCGTCGTCTTCGGCCTCTTTGGTCTCGGCGCCTTCGTTTTGACTGCTCCAGTGTTCGTCGATGTGCCGGCGGATCGTTCCGTCTTCGCCATTCCGCTCGGTTTCACGACGCTCAGCTTCGAAGGCTGGGACACCTGTGTGCTCTCCGGCGGCTTCACGCTCGCCTTCGTCATCCTGCCCGTCATCATCACCGCCAGCGAGCAGTGCCTGCAAGCCGTGCCGCAGGGATTCCGCGAAACCTCGATGGCGCTCGGTGCCACGCGCTGGCAGACGATTCGCTACAGCGTGCTGCCCTTTGCCACGCCCGGCATTCTGACCTCCAGCATCCTCGGCATCGCCCGTGCGGCCGGTGAGACGGCTCCGATCATGTTCACCGCCGCGCTGGCCTTTAAAGATAAGCTGCCCTGGCAAAAGGATCTGCCGCCGTTGCCAGCGGATGCGTCGATCTTCGCGCACTGGGAGCAGAGCGTGTCACGCTTCCTCGGCATCTTCACCGAGTCCGTCCAGGCGCTGCCGTATCACATCTACA
>JAYVIO010000272.1:0-29441 GCA_043770175.1 Verrucomicrobiales bacterium
CAACTCGGCGGCGATGATGTGAGGCAGACGCTCTTGTCTCCTGTCTGAGGCTCCACAGACAGGAGTGTCTGTGTCACAAAGCAAACTGCGACACACTTCCGCAAACTTCACATCGGCCTCGCCTGTGATGACATGATCCGCCAGTGCCACGATTTCCTGGCCCTCCGTTTCATACGACACCTCCGGCCCACCGAGAATGATGATCAGCTCGGGACGGATGCGTTTGAGCAGGGCGACAACTTCGGCGGTTTGCTCGACGTTCCAAATATAGACGCCAAAGCCGACGATGCGTGGCTGGTGAGCGAGAATGACCTCCACAATCTCCAGCGGCTGCTGATTGATCACGAACTCGGCCATGCAGGCGCGCTCCCGCAGCTCCCCGAGGTTCGCCATGAGATAGCGCAGCCCGAAGGAGGCATGGATGTATTTGGCGTTGAGCGTGGCGAGAACGATGTCCGGCATGTGAGCCTACAGTGGCCGAATCTCAGTGCACGGCTACTTCTTCTTCCCCTTGCCTTTACCCTTCTTCGCAGCGCCATCGCCTTCCATCAAATCAGGCAGCGGGAGGTAGTCCCAGTCGAGGATCATCTTTTCCGCGAGAGCGGCGCGGAGTTCGCGCTCGGTGGTCGCGAATTCGGGTTTGCCGCTGAGGTTGTTCAGCTCGGCTGGATCGCTTTCGAGGTCGTAGAGTTCATAGACGGGGCGTGGGGTGGTGAAGTAGGTCGCGCTCATGCCGGGTGGGAGTTTTCCGGATGCGTTCGCCTCCTGCATTTGCTTCCAAGCCTGACCACCGGCGGAATCGACGGGCGAGTACGGAATCCAGGGCGTGCAGTTGTAGATGAGCTTGAAGCGATCGCTGCGCACCGCACGGGCGAGGTCGTAACCGGCGTTCGTCATGCCGACTTGGACGGGAGCGGAGCCATGCGGGCCACGCTCGATGAAGAGGTGCTTCCTCGGTGTGTGCGTTTCGCCTTTGAGCAGGGGCAGGAAGCTCACGCCGCTCATTTTCGGACCGGCTTCGAGCCCTGCGGCAGCGAGCAGTGTGGGGGCGAGGTCTTCGCCGCTGATCAGCGCACGCGAGTCCCCACCGGGCTTCACCACGCCGTGCCAGCGCACTAGAAAGGGCACGTTTGAGCCGGGATCGTAAAGCGAGCCTTTGCCATGTGGGAATGCCATGCCGTTGTCCCCGCAGAAGACGATGAGCGTGCTGTCCATGAGGCCGCGTTTTTTGAGCACCTCAAGCACGCCCGCGACGGTGCGGTCCACGCGATTCACCTCGGCACAGTAATCGGCGAGCTGCTCACGTACGCCGGGCAGATCGGGCCAATGCGCGGGCACTTGCAGCGAGGCGGGATCGGGACGGAAGTCGGCGGGCGCATTCCACGCATGATGCGGGTCGCTGAAGTTCGCCCACATGAAGAAAGGCTTGTCCGCAGGCTTCTTGTCGAGAAAGGCGGCGACCTGCGCGGCCACTTCGTTGTCCGAGCAGGTGTTCAGTGAGTCCACTCGGTCGATGAATGTCTTCAATTGATGCTCCTGAAAGACTTTCGCGGCTCCCTGGCCGATTTTCGTCGCTCCATCGAGATGGAAACTGCGTCCGCACACGCCGGTGAAGTAGCCGCCTTTGTCCCGCAGCAGTTCCGGCAGCGTGATCTCATCGCGCGGCAAAGGCGCGGAGAATCGCGTCATGCGCGCCGCCACCGGCGAGCGACCCGTCATGAGCGTGGCGCGCGAGGGAACGCACTGCGGTGCCCCGGTGAAGAAACGGTGAAACTTCATCCCCTCGGCCGCGAGCTGGTCGAGCGTCGGCGTTTTGACGTTTGGGCTGCCGTAAGTGCTCAGGAAGGGGTAGCTGTGGTCGTCGCTGAGCAAAAACAAGATGTTTGGTTTTACCGCGAAGGACGAAGCCGTGATGGCGAAAGAAGAGAGGAGGAGGAGCAGGGACTTCATGCGGCGATGAAACGTCGCGAAGCGGCGCAGATTGCGCTGAGTTCTATTTCTCCGCCTTCACCACGCGATTGATGCCGTTGGCGGTGAGTTCGTTGGCGTTTTCCCAACTCTTCCCATCGGCGCTCCAGCTCATTTTGCCGGGCCAGCTTGAGCCAATGAAGCGTTTGCCATCGCTCCACAGCGGATTGCCTTTCGTGGTCATGGGAGAGGCTTGCCAGGAGGTGGCATCGGTCGAGATGTAGGCTGTCTTGTTGTTCCCGGCGAGAAGCGTGGCTCCGGTGGTCACCAGCCAGCTTACTTTACCGTCGTCAGGCAGCGCGATGGGCGTCCATTCGAAGCCGTCTTTGCTGCGAATGAGGCCGACGTTGTTGTTGCCTGCCATCATGACGAAATGACCACCGCCGAAGACGATGCGGCCTTGTCCTGGTAGATCAGCGCGCTCGCTGGTGATCCTTTCGCCATCAGGGGTAACGATGGCCCAGCTTGTGCCGCCATTGCCGCCGCCGTTGCCGGTCAAAACGAAGACCCCATTGCCATACACGCCGCCACGGAAGTGCGTGTAGCCTTTCGCGGCGATCTTGGCGCCTTCGTTCCACTTCACGGCATCCGTGGACCACAGCAGTTTGCCGCTCGGATACGACGATGTGCCAACGACGAAGCGCTCACCACCGAAGACGACGGGATTGATGCGCGCCTTGTCTTTGTGCGTCTCCGTCCACTTACGGCCATCTTTCGACACCAGGATGTGTCCGGCTCCGGTCGGGCCGCCACCGCCGCCGCCCACGACGACAAATTGATTCTTTGCCCACACGGCGGACATGAGGTTGTTGCCATCATCACCGCCGGGTTGCGCCCATTCGGCGGTGATCTCCCACGTTTTGCCATCGGTGGAAATCATGCGCCGTCCGCCGTAGCCAACCGCGAGCCAGAGATCGGCAGCTTGCAGTGTGGTGGCGATGAGGAGGGATAGGAAGATGAGCTTCATGTGAGTTCGTTGAGTAATCCGGTGCTGTCGGCGAAGCGCTCCTGCTTCGCACCTGCCTGCCGCGCCATTGTCAGCCACAGATCCGCGAGCGGGCGCTTGCCTTCATAATGAAAATGGCCGCGTTGCCAGCCGCCGCCGGCGATGAGCACCTGGAGGTCCGCGTAGTTGTGCTGGTCACCGTCGCTGATGCCGCTGCCCATGACGAGGGTCGTGCTATCGAGGAGACCGGTGGCTTTGAGGCGCTCGACGACGTGGGCGTAAAACTCGATGTGAAAGCGGTCAATTTTTGCGACGGCGGCTTTGGCTTCATCACCTTTGGTATGCGTGAGGACGTGGTGGTTCTGCGGCTTGTCAAACAGGCCATGAAACATGCGTGGGGAGTCCCAGCGCTCGGGATCAATGACCAGCGTGGCCACACGGGTGAGATCGTTTTGAAAGGCGAGCACGAACAGCTCCGCCTGAAGCCGCAAGTAGTCGCCGCGCGACTCAGGAATGCCCGCCGGCTCGGCCAGCGTCGGCTTGCGCATCTGTTTGGCGATCTTCTCGGCCTTCTCGATGCGCTTCTCCGTGGCGCGGACGCTGTCGAGATACTCTCCGAGCTTTTCTTGATCGTCGCGACCGAGGCGGGCGTTCAGCGCCTTCGCATCGGCGAGCACCACATCGAGCACGCTGCGTGTGGCCGCGGCATCGGGCTTGCCAAACAAGCGCTGGAAAACCATGCGCGGGTTCTTCTCCACATTCGCCGCGTAACCCGGCGCATACCACGAGATGCACTCGTGGTAGCGCGTCTCCTTGTTATCCGTGAAGTCGTTCGTGCTCAGTTCCAGAGACGGCAGCAGTGAATCCGCGCCGATCTGCCGCGCGATGATTTGATCCAGCGTTGTGTTGGTCGGGAAGCCGCCATCCAGCGTCTCCTGCGGTGCTGATGAGGTGAGCCAGCACGATCCACACTGAGCATGCACGCCGGTGCCGCCGACAAACTGCCGGTCCAAACCGGTGACGAGTGTGATGTCGTCTCTGACCTTGGCCAAGGGCTCCAGCGTCGGCGTCAGCTCCCAATTCACGCCTTTCGTCTTCGGCATGAAGGCAGTCTGATTGTAGCCATTCGGCGTGTAGATGAACGCAAAGCGCTGTGGGGCCACTGCGGCTGCTTTCGACAGGCTTTCCAAGAACGGCAGCCCGAACGTGACGCCAGCGGCGCGGAGGAAGTGTCGGCGAGACGTGACACAGACACTCTTGTCTGTGCTCTTCTTAAATGAACAGACAGAAGTGTCTGCATCACGGGGTGAGGACATGCGGCGATTCCAGAGTGTATTCATGGGGCTGAAGTCCGGCTTTTACCGGGTTGTTGATGATGTATCTCCGAAAGACGGAAAGCTCCTCCCAGTCACGCACGACGCGGTCATAGGACTCGTCCATCCAAAACGTGCCGCCAAGTCCCAAAGCGAGGTTGCAGGCACGCGCCGTGGCTCCTTTCAGGCCTTTGAGTTCTTTGCTCAAATCCGTGCCAGACCGGAGTTGCCAAAGCAGATGCACATGGTTTGGCATGATCACAAAGGCGTCCATGTCGTAGCGCACCTGATCAAATTTCATCAAGGACATGCGAACGAGTTTGCGCAACTCAAGCGACCGCAAATGGCATGATCCATAACCTGCGTCGAGCCATTGCTCACGACGTTCAGTGAAGCGCTCGTTGTATTCTGACTCGATCTCAACGGACCAAGGCTTTGGGTGAAGAGACATCCAGATGTCCAGCTCGCACTTCCACTGATCGAGCAACGTCTGTGGCAGGGAATCGCCCAAACGAAAGGTGATGAAATAACAGGCTCCTTCTTGCTGCCAGTGCGGCAGGTTCCGCCTGGAGCGGTCGATCTCTTGAAAGGGCTTGAAGGGCTGAAATTTCATGGCCGTGATACAGACACTCTTGTCTGTTCTTATTTTGATTTACCAGACAGGAGTGTCTGTCTCACGTTCCTAAACGGATAGGATTTCACAATCTCCACGACCACACGGCTGAATTTCCACCCATCCGCCTTCGCTGCCTCTTCAATCTGCGCGACGACGGGCATGTCATAAATCTCCAGTGGTCTGCCGAGCGCATAACTGAGCAGATGCTCGATGAAGCCACGAGTGAACTCATGCGGACTCTGCGTGAGGAGGGCTTTGTATTCGGCGGGGCCGTTGAAGGGTCTGCCGTTCCACTCGGCGCGGGCATCGACGGGCTGGGAGCCATCCTTTTCGCGCCAGGAGCCGATGGCGTCGAAGCGCTCCAAGGCAAAGCCGGGAGGATCGAGGCGCACGTGGCAGGTGTAGCACGCGGGCTTGTCGCGATGCTGCTCAAAGCGCTCGCGCACGGTCTGCGGCGCTGTTTGGGACTGCGGCTCGTCTTTGAGCGCAAAGGCGATCTTTGGCTCCTGGGGTGGGCGATTGAAAAGCGTCTCCAGCAACCACGCGCCGCGTTTCACGGGGCTGGTGCGCACGGGCAGCGAGGTGACGGTGAGCGGGCCTGCCATGGTCATGTAGCCGCCGCGTCGTTTGTCCTTCAATAGCACGCGCAACCACTTGGAGTTCTGTTTGGCGTCGATGAGCACGTTGCTGTTGCCGGTTTTGCCTGCGAGCGCGGTCACGTCGATGCTGTAGAGCTTGGCGAGCCGTGCATTCAGCCAGGTGTAGTCGGCGGCGAGTAGATCAAGGATGCTGCGGTCCTCAACGAGCACGGTTTCAAAGAGCAACAGCGCCTCGACCAGCATGGAACCATGCAGCGTCACCTTCCCCTGCGGGCCGCTGTAGAAGCCTTTGAAGAGCTTGGGATCAGGTTTGGCCGTCATGAGCTGATCGAGCCGCAGCCATTGCGTGGCAAAGGACTCGCTCAGCTCGCGCGCACGTGGATCACGCATCAGGCGGCGGGTTTGGGCCTCGAGAACGACGGAATCGGTTAGACGTGCAGTGAGCAGCTCATTGTCCGGCGGCGCAGACCACAGGAAGTAGGCGAGGCGTGTGGCGAGTTCGTGATCAGCGAGTGGTTTCACGCTGCCACGACCCGTTCCCGCTTCAGCGATGTATAAAAAGTCCGGCGAGGTCAAAGCGGCGGCCAGCGCGGCTTTCATCGCGTCTTCAAAGGGCAAATCACGATCACGGGCACCATCAAAAACCTCGACGTAACGCGATACGGTCTTGTCATCGACCGGACGACGAAAAGCACGATTGAGGAAACCTGCGAGCCGTTCACGTGCCGCATCTCGCTTGTCACGTTCGGACATTTTCTTCGCGGATTCAGCCACAGGCGCGGAGGCGACGACGGTGGCCCCATCGGTGAGAAAGGCGAGATCATCATAGAGCGCGTAGTTGCCGCTGAAATTCGAGCCATCGAGCCGCAGACGCGTAATGTGTTCGTTCTTCGGAGCGTGGAAGGCGAAGAAGGTGTTTCCTTTGCCGCCACCGGTGATGAGTTCGTGGGTTAGCCGCGCCGTGCTGCCACCGCTGAAGGTCGCCGTCATCTCGATGCTGCCAGATTCCTTGTCTCGACTCAGCGCACACAAAGCCAGCTCGGTGATGCCTTCGCCGCTGACGCCGCCTTCAATGGTAAAGTCGAGCGTGAGCACCTTTTTCTGTTTTTCATGATTCGTGAAGAGCGATTCGCCCGAGGTCTCGCCCGCCGTGGAAAAGCCCGCGACCCACACATCCTCCTGGGCGGTGATGAGCAGTGATTTGGACCCAAAACGCACACGGATCGGACTGCCTGCCTTCACGACCGTGCTTCGACCCGCCGCGTCCCAAACGCCACCCGTGCCATCAGCGGCTGCGGTTTGCATGGCGAAGCGGAATTGATAATCCAGCGTCACCACATCCCCCTTTTTGGCTTGGAAAGGCAGATTCAAATTTGGTGCGAACTCCTTCGCCGCAGTCCAGGTGTTCGCCTCGCCGTCCTCGATAACAGGCTCGGCTTTCATCGGCTGCGCCGGGTCATGAATGAGTGCGCGGAAGACGCTGCTGAGCTGTGGCAGCTTCGGTGACTCCACGATCTCCCGTGCAGCCGCGAGATACTGCTCCAGCAGCATGGGCGAGAGGTTCATGGCCTCGCCGCGATTGCGAAAACCATGCTCTGCACGATTTTCGCCCGGCAGCCCGAGTTCAGGCAGCAAGACAGGATATTTCAGTCCATACTCACGCACGGGCACATCCACGTTGTCGCCCATCTTGCCGCTGGCAGGCTGGAAGTAGGCTTTGTTAGAAAGCGGCAGCCGTTCCGGGAACATGAACACATCCATCTTGAGACCGAAGAGGTCGCGGATGGTGTTGTTGTATTCGAGTCGTGTGAGCCGTCGCAGGACCGGATTCCCCGGATCAGGCACGCCGAGCACCGGATCAGGCCGCGCCGCGATGTCGATGATCCACGTCATGAGTTCCTGCCGCTGTGCTGTCGTCGGTTGCGACTTCTGCTTTGGCGGCGGCATTTGATGCGACTCGATCTTCTCATACACGCTGCGCCAAATCGAGCGGTCCTTCATCACAGCGGCTTCGTCGGTGAAGTGCGAGAGATCGAGGTCGCCCTTCTTTGCATCGCTGTCGTGGCAATCGAGGCAGTGAGTGTCGAGTATGCGCCGGAAGTCCGCCGCAGAGGCAGAACTCGTGATCAGAATGGAGGCGAGCAGCGTGCGAATCATGCGAAAATGAGGGACGTGGTGATGGACTCAATCCTGGCATGATGCGGTGATTACTTGGAAGCCTTTTTTGCGCCCTTTTTCCCCGCTTTGGGCTGCTGTTTCGGGATCACCTTCTCCCAAGGCTCGACATTGGCACGTGCAGCGTAGGCCTCATACATGGCGCTCATCTGCTTCACGCGTTCGGGCTCTTGCTGGCTGAGATCATGCTGCTCGGAGCGGTCTTGGGCGATGTTGTAGAGTTCCCAGGGCTTGGCGTGCTCGGCGACGAGTTTCCAGTCGCCCATGCGCACAGCGCGGTTGCCTTCGTGTTCCCAATAGATGGCTTCGCGTTCGATTTTTCCGCCGGTAAAGAGCGGCGCGAGGCTGCGGCCTTCCATGGGCTTTACGTTGGCGGGGTAGGTCGTCTTGGAGAGATCGACGGCGGTGGCCATGAGGTCGATGAGGTGACTGGGGGTGCCTTCGAGTTCGCCTTGGCGTGTGATGCCAGCGGGCCAATGCGCGATAAGCGGCGTGCTGATGCCGCCTTCGTGAGTCCAGTGTTTGTGTTTGCGGAAAGGTGTGTTTGATACCGTGGCCCAAGCCTCGCCGTAACCAATGTAGGTGTCGCCAGCGCCAGCCATGACGCCTTTGCCTTGGCGCATGGGGAAGCCATCGCGCGTTTGCTTCGGGATCATGTCGGGCTGGAGGAAATCGTTGCTCAAAGGCGGCAACGTGGCCGTTTGGGCTCGCTGCGGACCTTTGCCGACGCGGCCCATGTTTTCCGCGCAACCGCCGTTGTCCTGCATGAAGCAGATGAGCGTGTTCTCATACTGCCCGGCGTCTTTGAGCGACTGCACGATGCGACCGATGCCCTGGTCCATGCTGTCCACCATGGCGGCGAAGACTTCCATGTTCCGCTGATCCCATTCCCAGAACTCCTTTTCGCCCAGGTTCGGCGGCAGCGGCCAGTTCGTGGTGCTGCCAGCGGTGATGACACCTTCTTTGAGCATCTTCTCGTAGCGTGCCTTGCGGATGGCCTCATAACCGACGGCGTAGCGGCCTTTGTATTTGGCGATGTCTTTCTCCCTCGCGTGCATCGGCCAGTGCGCGGCGGTGTAGGCGACGTAGAGGAAGAATGGCTTTGCTTTGTCGTGCTCGCGAATGAAACGCGAGGCGTGGTCGCTGAGGGCGTCGGTGTAATAGTAATCGTCCGCCGAATACTCCGCGTCGGTGAAGGGCGAGATGTATTGGTTGTCGCGAGTGAGTGTGTTCGGATCAAAGAAACTGCCTGCGCCGTGAATGGTGCCATAGAAGCGATCAAAGCCGCGCTGGAGAGGCCAGTTGAACTTATCGGCATCGGTCTTCGGCTTCGTGACATTGGTGACATGCCACTTGCCGACGACGTAACTCTTGTACCCCGCCGGTTTCAGCGCCTCGGCGATGGTGACGCAGTTCTTGTTCAAGTTACCTGTGTAACCTTCGAGCTTCCGATCCTCCATCATGTGCCCGATGCCGGCCTGATGCGGATACAGCCCCGTGAGCAGCGCCGCACGCGTGGGACAGCAACGGGCAGTGTTGTAGAACTGCGTGAAGCGCAGCCCGCCCTTCGCGAGTGCATCGAGATTCGGCGTGTCGATCTCGCCGCCATAGCAGCCGATGTCGGAGAAGCCCATGTCATCAGCGAGGATGTAGAGGATGTTCGGCGAAGCCGCGGAAGTAGCAGAAGCGATGATGAATGAAGAAAGGAGGATGAGCAGGTGCTTCATGGAGGGCGTGGGAACGCGGTTGGACGACGGTTACTTCAGAACTTCTTTTTACCCTTCGGTGTCGGCGATTGTGTCCCAATTGCCGGGCCGTTGTCTGGCGGCATTGACTGATGCCATGCGAGCAGAGACTCGGACATGCGCTGAACAATGTCGGGATGCTGCGTGGCGAGGTACGTGGTCTCAGCGCGATCTTTGGCGAGATCGAAGAGCTGGGGCTTGGTGCCGTCGTAGTCGCAGAGGAGTTTCCAGTTGCCTTCTCGCATGGCGAGATCGGGAAGGCGTTCGGGCAGCGCTGGAGAAGCTATTTTGCGATCTGGTGGGCGACGCCAGTAGATGGGGGCGGCGCGTGAAGCGGTGCTTTGACCGAGTAAAACCGGCGCGATGTTTTCACCATCAAAGGCGATGTTCTTGGCCTCGATCTCTGCGATGGAGAGCAATGACGGAGCGATGTCAAAGGCGGCGAAGATGGATTCTTTGTTGGTCGAGCCTGCTTTGGCTTTGTCGATCAAGCCGGGGCCCCAGACGATGAGCGGTGATCGTGTGCCGCCTTCGTAGAGAGTGGTCTTGCTGCCGCGAAATGGTCCTGCACTGCCTGCACCGGGCTCGGGGCCGTTGTCGGAGCAGATGAGGATGAGCGTGTTGCCGCGGAGTTCGGCGTTGGAGCGCAGATGATCGAAGAGTTTGCCAAACTGACGGTCCATCTCTTCGAGCACGGCGAGATAGAGGCCGCGTTTGCCTTCGGCCCATTTGTCGGTCGGCGGCCACCACGGGCCATGCACGTCATCGGGCCAGAGATTGATGAAGAATGGCTTCTTAGCAGCAGTGGCTTTGTCGATGAAGGGAATCGCTGCATCGATGAAGCCGCTGGTGATTTTGGAGCGCTGCATCCACGTCACCGGCTTGCCAAGGCGCTCGGCATCGGCCCAGATTTTGCCGGGCTCTTGGTCGCCGGGTTTCATTGTGAGCGGCAGCAGCTTCGCGCCCATGCCTTCAAAGTTGGTGAGCGATTCGTCGAAGCCATACGCGGTGATCGGCGGTGCATCATCGACATCGCGCTGGCCGCCGAGATGCCATTTGCCGAAGTGGCCGGTGGCGTAGCCGTTCTGCTGGAGGATGCGGGCGAGTGTGGGTGCTTTCGGATCGAGCCAGTTCGCGCAGCCACGTCGTGCATTGTCGGCGCGGTTGTTGAGGAATGAGTGGATGCGCCAGCGCTGCGGATACTGCCCGGTGGTCAACGCACAGCGTGAAGGCGAGCAGATGGGCGAGTTCACATGGAACTGCTCAAAGCGAATGCCTTCGCTGGCGAGTCGATCCACGTTCGGTGTCTTCGCGTCCTTGTTGCCGAAGCACGAGAAGTCGCCCCAGCCCATGTCGTCGATGAAGACCATGATGCAGTTCGGCTGCGCCGATGCTGGGAGTTCCGCAAGGCAGGAGCAAAGAGCGAGGAGGATGAGTAGTCTTACCATGAGAAACAAAACGTTGAACGCTGAGTCTCATTTCTCCGCGAGTCCTCATGCGGCTGTCCAATTGAGGACCACAAAACTACTTTGCTGCAGCGGCTGCTTTCTTGGCTTTGCGTTTTTCCTTCTTGGGATCTGGCTTGCTGCTCGGATCGCCTTCGTTGTCGCTCATTTTGCCTTTCGATGAGGCGGGGATGTTCGTGGTGGGCAAATGTTTGGCGAGTTCGGCTTTGAGAGCGGCGTGCTCGGGTTGGGTGGCGAGGTTGGTCCACTCGTATTCGTCGTTGCTGTGATCATAGAGCTCTTCGCCACCATTGGCATAGCGGATGTAGCGCCAGCGGTCGGTGCGGACGGCGTGGTTATTTTGGCCAAAGGTGGTGACGCCGACGCCTTTCCACGCTGCGGATGGATCGGCGAGCAGGGGCTTGATGTTGTCGCCTTCGAGCCAGGCGGGTTTTGGCAAGGCGGTGAGGTCACAGAGGGTCGGATAGACGCTCATGAAATCGACGGGGCTTTTGCAGATGCCGCCAGGTTTGGTGACACCGGGGACGACCCACATGAAGGGAGCGCGCGTGGCCTCTTCCCACAGCGCGAACTTCCGCCAATGTTCCTTCTCGCCGAGATGCCAGCCGTGGTCACCCCAGAAGACGATGATGGTGTTGTCTTTATGCGGGGACTTGTCATACGCATCGAGCACACGACCGAGTTGACCATCGAGATACGAGATGGCGGCGAGATAAGCCTGCACGGCTTCCTTCCAGCGACCAGAGGCAAGCACGGCAGCGTGATCGCCACTTGGCTTGGCCATCTTCATACCGGCGGGCGGGACATCGGAGAGATCGCCTTCCTTGGTCGGGGGCAACTGGATGTCGGCCAGCGGGTGCATGTCATAGTATTTCTGCGGCACGTTCCATGGCATGTGTGGCTTGTGAAAGCCGAGCGTGAGGAAGAAAGGCTTCTCATGGGTCTTGCCGAGTTCTGCGATGCCGAAGTCAGCGATGCCGGTGTCTGAAACGGCTTCATCGCCGCCTTCGACAATAGGACCAAAAGCGATGCCGCCGATGCTGCGATCATCGACTTTACCTTTCGATTTTGCCTCCTCCTGGATGGTCGTCCATTGCTCTGGCCAGCCAAGTCCACCATGCCAGAGCTTGCCGGTGCCGAGCGTGTCATAGCCTGCCTTCTTGAACTGCATGACGAGGGAGACCTCGGGCTTCAGCACTTGAGTGAAGGGGTTGTTGTTGTCGTAGATCCCGGTCGTCCCGGGGCGCTTGCCACTGAGCAGCGCTGCGCGTGAAGGATTGCAAACGGGGGCGGCACATTGGGCATTGGTGAAACTGACTCCCATGGCTGCAAGGCGGTCGAGGTTCGGAGTTTTCGTCTGCTTATTGCGTCCGAAATGACCGATCCAGTGATTGAGATCGTCCACGGCGATGAAGAGGACGTTGGGGCGCTGCTCCGCAGCGAATGAGGAAACCAGAATGACGAATGATGATAGGAAAACGAGCAGGTGCTTCATGGGCGTGGAAACGTGAGAGTTGGCGGATGATTTCAGATGGTTTGCGCAATTGCTGTAGCATGGGCTTTCCGGCCTGTGTTTTAGGAACGGGAGCCCAGCCTAGGAAGGCTAGACTACTCGGCTTTCTTGCTGCCCTTGCCTTTGCCTTTCTTCTTCGCCTTGGGTTCGCCTTCGTCGCTTTTGCCTTTGCGGGTGCTGGCGAGTTTTTCGGTTTCTAGGCCTTGGTCCTTTTGCTGGAGCATCCAGGTGTCGAGTTGGGTTTGCAGCTTGGCTTTGATGTCGGCCAGCGCGGGATCAGCAGCGAGGTTTTTGAATTCGTAGGGGTCGGATTGGAGATCGTAGAGTTCCTCACCGGGGCGATTGAAAAGATGCGCGACTCGAGCAGCGAGTGCAGGGTCGTTTTTGGCATCGGCTTGCCAGGACTCGATAGGCTGACCTTTGTGAATGCCGCCGATGGTGTAAGTCAGCTCGGGGGCGAGATTGCGGATGAGCTTGTAGCGCGTATCGCGCACCGCACGCATGGGATAGGGGCCGATGGCTCCATTGGTGCCGATGGTCGTGTGCTGAGCGAAGATGTGATCACGCAGGGTATCGGTCTCGCCGAGCAGAACGGGCAGAAAGCTGCGGCCATCGAAGCCAGTAGCACCATGCGCGTCGGGGCACCCCACGTCGATCTCCGTGGGGTCGATGCCTGCGGCGGCGAGGAAGGTGGGCGTGACATCGACGTATTGCATGAGTGCGGAGCTGCTGCTGCCGCGCTTCACTTTGCCGGGCCAACGCAGGATGGCAGAGGAGTGGATGCCGTTGTCATAGACGCTCCATTTGCCGCCAAAGGGGAAGCTGCTGCCTTGCTCGCTCACGAAGGGAACGACAGTGTTTTCAGACTGCTTGGCGTCAGTGAGCATCTTCATGAGCGCGCCGACTTGCTCATCGAGCTGGCCGATCTCGCCGAAGTATTTGGCGAGTGCTTCACGCGTGATGGCATTGTCATGAAGGTAAGGTGGCACGGTGATCTTGGCGGGATCATACTTGGGGCCGCGAGTCCACGGGCTATGCGGATCATTGGAGGCGAAGACCATGAACCAAGGCTGTACGGCATTGCGAGTGACGAAGGTAGTGGTCACGGTGAGATCATCGGCACCGTCAATGTGCTCATAGGGAAACGTGGCATCCGGGCCGACGTGTTCCTTGTTCTGCAAGGCCACGCGATAGCCTGCGGTCTTTAAATGCGTGAACAGGCTCTTCGTTCCATCATAAACGCGAGTGTGGTTCGGATACGCACCGCTACGGATCGGATAAAGGCCGGTGTAAAGCGCATGGCGTGTGGGCGAGCAACTCGTTGCTGGATTGAACATGCCGCGCAGGTGCATGGACTCACTGCGAAGCTTGTCGAGGTTCGGCGTTTTGACATCGGGGCTGCCCTCATAGCCGAGATCGCGATAGCAGAGGTCATCGGCGATGATGATGAGAAAGTTTGGCCTAGTTTCAGCGGCGCTGGATGAACCGCAGAGGCTCGTGAGGATCACAGATAGGATAAAGAGATGTCTCATGGTTGCTTCTCCCTTTTGGCGTTGGCTTTCTTTGCAGCAGCTTTGTCGATTAGCGTGACGGGTTCGCCTAGCAGCAGTGGTTTGCCGAAGACGGTTTGGGTGTCGCCTTGTTGTTTCATCCAGGCGTCGAGGTCTGCTCTCATGGCGGTGAGCCGCTCGGATTGTTTCGGATCAGCGGCGAGGTTGCGGAGTTCGTTAGGATCGGCGGCGAGGTCGTAAAGCTCTTCGGCTGGGCGTGTGGTGAAGCGCTTCACCGTGGTTGCGGCTGCGGGATCGTTTTCGGCGGCGGTGAGCCAGGTTTTCCAATAGACGAGGCCACTGGGGCCGGTGGAGCGTGAGATGTGGCTGTGATGCTGAAACTCGGGATGAAGATTTTGAATGTATTTCCAGTCGCGAGTGCGCACGGAGCGGATGGGATAGACGTTGAAGTCGCCGTCGCCACTGTGCGTGGTGAAGACTTGTTCACGATGCGCGGTGGCCGTGCCGCGCAGGATTCCGGCGAAGGATTTACCATCAATGCCTTCAGGGACTTTCCCGCCGCCGAGTTCGATGAAGGTGGGCAGCAAATCGGGCCAGCAGACCATCGCATCACTCGTGTGGCGGGCTTCAGCGTGCCGGGCCAAGCCATGATGAGCGGGATGCGGATGCCTGCGTCGTAGAGATTCCATTTGCCGAAGGGCCACTGGCCGCCGTGATCGGCGGTGTAAATAAACAGCGTGTCGCCAGCGATTTTTTCGCGGGAGAGTGCGCGGACTTCGCCAAGCAGGGTGTCAGACTTGGTCACGTCCGTTAGATAGCTCGCACGCTGTTCGCGCGTGACGGCGGTGTCCACGTGCGTGGGCGGGATCGTCATTTTTTCCGGATCATAGCTGCGCTCGTCACTCCACGGCACATGCGGATGACGTGTGCCGACGAAGAGGCAGAGCGGCTTCTTCGAAGTGCGCTCACTGAGGAACTTCGCCACACCGGAGCTATCGGAGATGCCCACCGGCGGACCGATCACCGAATCGAAGTCGTAGAACTTAGCCCAGTCAGTATGCGCGACCTTGCCGATGACGACGACTTCGTAGCCGAGGCCACGAAGCACGGTGGGTAACGACGGCACCTCAGGCCGCTTGGCCTTGTGATTGGCCTCCGCTCCATTGCGAGCCGACCAAAGGCCCGTCAGCAACGCCGTGCGGCTAGGCCCACACGCTGGCGAGGCGACAACGGCATGCGTGAATTTCAATCCTTCCTCCGCGAGTCGTTTCATGTCCGGCGTGCGGACTTCCGTGGAGCCGTAGGCCTGCGAGTCGAGTTGGCTGTGATCGTCGGAGATGAAGACGACGATGTTGGGCGGAGCCGGGAATGCGGAATGATAAATGGCGAATGACAAAAGCGGAATGAGCAGATGCTTCATGGTCGCCTTTAAACGCGGGCGCTTTTCACAACTTCCGCCTGTTCTGCACAGGCTTCTATTCCGGGGTGCACCAGCATCTTCGGCTTGGAATCAGCCGCGGTCGGCGTGAGGATACCAGACCATGCGTTCCATCGTCTGCTTTCTCGCTCTCCTCATCGGTTTCAATGCCGCCATCGGCCCGGCTCAGGAGTCGAAATGGATTTCACTCTTCAACGGCAAGAATTTGAGCGGCTGGACGATCAAGATCGCCAAGCGACCGCTCGGAGAAAACTTCGCAAACACCTTTCGTGCCGAGGATGGCATTCTGAAGGTCAGCTATGATGGCTACGACAAGTTCGATGAACAGTTCGGCCATCTCTTCACCAACCTCGCCTACTCGCACTACATCCTGCGTCTTGAGTATCGCTTCACGGGCAAAATGATCGCCGATGCGCCGAAGTATGTGAACCTCAACAGCGGTGTGATGCTGCACGCACAGCCACCACAGAGCATGCGCTACGATCAGGGCTTCCCTGCCAGCCTGGAGATGCAGTTCCTGGCTGATGAAGGCAAAGGGCCACGCTCCACGGCCAATCTCTGCACGCCGGGTACGCATGTGGAGATGGGCGGACAGCTCGTGACCAAGCACATCGTCAAATCCAGCGCCCCGACCTTCCCAGCGGATGAATGGGTGCGTGCCGAAGTCGAGGTGCGTGGCAACGAAGAGATCATCCACCGCATCAACGGCATCGAAGTCCTGCGCTACCAGCGACCGCAACTGGACCCCACGAACAACAACGCTCCCGCGACTGACCAGATCCAACTCGGCGGCAATCTGATGCTCAGCTACGGCCACATCGCCCTTCAAGCCGAAGGCCAGCCGGTGTGGTTCAGGAAGATCGAGCTGATGTCCCTGGAGAAAAAATGATCATGCCGCATCAATCGCATTCGCTGCGCGTTTGGCGGAGCGGGTGGCGGCGTCCTGGCCCCAGGGGAGATTGTCGAAGGCGGCGCCGGCAAAGTGCACGCGACCGACGGGCTGGATGAGGTGCGGCCAGATTTGCGCGAGTTTGCCAAGCGCGAATGGAGTGCGCTCGCAGCCGATGGCATAAGGCTCCTCCTTCCACCACTGATGCACGATGGCCTGCTCGATGGTGTCCTTGTTCTTGCCTGGGTAGGATTTGCGGAAGGCCGCCAGCGCGTCTTCCGGCGACAGCACGGGCGGGCCGCTGCCCATGAGCACGCAGCTTTCGACAGCAACTTCATGCGCGCATTCATAGACGAGGCTCATGGTGGAGCTGGCGCCTTCGAGGTTGATGCTTGGCACGTTGTCGCCTTCCCAAAAACGCGTCTTCGCCTGCAACACGATGCGCGACTGCATGCCCATCGGCGTGTGTTCGAGCGCGAACTTCTTTGGCGAGGGCCATGCGGGCGCAACCTTGATGCCAGCCTGCACGAGCGGCGACACACAGAGCACGGCATAATCGGCCTTCAGCGTCTGCTCTTTTTTATCCGGGCCTGCGGTGAACGTGACGCTCACGCCGTTCGCATCGTGCTCCAGCACAGTCACCGGGCAGTTCCTGCGAATGCGGTCGCCGAGATGCTGCGCGAACGTGTCCGGCAGCAGTTGGTTGCCGCCTTTGAGACGAAACACCTCGCGCTTGAACACGGGCAGCCCGCGCAGCTTCACGATGGATTCCTGCCAGATGCGATAGAGCGCGGAAACATCGCCCTCGATCGCAGGCTTTTCCTTGCTGGTGAGCCGTGAGCCGCCGCAGAAACTGCGCGCGGCTTCTGATGCGCCCTGCTCCGCAAGCCAGTCGCCGAGCACGACGTGGTCGAGTTCGTCCAAACCAATGCCAAAGGGCTGATACTCATCTTTGAACTTTTCAGCCATCGGCCCAAAGAACAACCGAGACATCTCTTTCCAACCGTGTTCCTGCATAAAAGCGACTTCGCGCTCATTGAAGCCGAACTCACGCTGCGTCCGCGCATCCGCCAGTTCCTCCTCGGTGCGCCATTTGCCGCGCATATTGGCAAACATCTTCCGCCGCCGTTCATACGCCAGCACCGGCAGGTCAAACTTCCGCACCCACTCGCGATAGGTGTCGTAGCCCGGATTGGTGAACTGCTCCGCGCCGACGTCGGCATACAAACCGTCCGGCAGCGGGTCATAAATCGTCTTCACATGCCCACCCGTGCGTTTCGAAGCTTCAAGCACCGTGACATCATGCCCTCGCTCCATCAGATCATACGCGCAGCTCAATCCGCCGATGCCGCCGCCAATGATGATGACCCTCTTCTTCTTCGCCGGTTCGGCGGCTGGAAGATTTGCGGCGCTGACAATGAGAGCGGCGGTTGAAGACTTGAGCAGTTTGCGACGAGTGATGGTGGTGTGGGTGGCTTGCATCATGGTGGGTTCTCGTGGTGGATGTTTGTCAGCTTCCAGCCGGTGCTTCCGCCGCAATGCGACGGTAGATTTCCTTCGCCGCTTCAAAAGTGCGTTTCGCCTCGTCGCGTTCAGCAGGCGCGATGTTTTTCTCCCGCACTCGCCAGAGCTGGTCGATGCAGGCCATGCACCAGAGCGCGCTCTGACGGGAGGCGCGGATGGGCTTGTCGGCGACGATGACATTCACGGGGTTGGTGTGAAGCTGCGGAAAATGTCGCAACGCCACCCAACTGCTGCGCGGGATTTCGACGGTAAAGGCCACCTCATGCAGTTGATCATCTGCGGGCACCTCGCGCTTGGCGGTGACGATGCCGTTGACGACCAGTTCGACCAGGCGCTTGCCGCTGGCGAAGGGATTCGCGCCCGTCGTGTCGTGGTAATGAACCGTGTCGCCCACGAGACGCTGGCCGCCGACGGGCACCGCGCCGCCGTAGGCGATCTCAAGAGGCGTCTCGGCGCTAAATGCAACTTTGGCGCGCATCGTCACACGACCCGGCTTTGTGAGCCGCACTTCGCCGCCGGAAGGCTGGCTTTCAACGGTGAAGCCTGGCGCGTGTGCGTAGCCGTCGCTCACATAGCTGCGGCCAAGCGCGAGCCCTTCGCACCATTGGGCGAAATCGAGTTTTTCCACGCGACCGAGCTGCACATAAGTGCGCCCCTGGCCGACACGGGTGCCGCTCATGCATGGGTAGTCTGTCTCGCCCGCGCATTTCAACGGGAAGCCGCAGTTCATCATGTGATACCAGGCGTTCCACTCCAGCAGTCGTGCAGTGTCCATCGCGCTGATGAAATCGCATACGCCGAGCGCGGTGGTGACGAAGATCTCATGCCCTCCCACATCGGGAATGGCGACGTTTGGCAGCAGATCGATGACGCGCTCATGGCTGGCGGTCAGTTCTGCTTCATTGATGCCGCCATCGTGATCCGCGTCGATTTTTTCAAACGGCTCCGGCAACACCGTGCCCGCCGTTTCATCAGGCGCGAGCCGCGCGTCTTTGTTAGCGTCGTGCAACTCGATCATCCGCTTCGCCGCCACCGACGAGATCACCTGCATCCCGCTGCCGGAGTGTGGATAGCCGGTGAAACCGCCCTGCGCCTTCGTCCAGCGCAGCGCAGGCGTGGTCCAGGTCGGCCAGCCTTTCGTGCCGTCGGCACCGGGATACACGAGATCGCGCAGGTTCAGCAGGCACACATGGCCGAGCGCAGCGGAGCCGAAACCGCTCACTTCCATGTCATAGCGCAGCAGCGTGTGCGGCTCGCTCAGCGGATGCGCGGCTCCGCCGAAAAAAGGCCGCTGATGCTCAAAACCGTAGCCCCAGGTGAGCACGCAGCCGACGTTCAGCCCCTCGCCCTTGACCTGTGCAAACATGTGCTCCGGCTGCATCCCGATGGACGGCGATGTGTAGTGCGCGCAGCCCGCGGCGTGGATGTGATGATCGCCGCTGTAGTAGCCGTAGTCGGCGGCGTTCATCCAACGCTCGAGTTTCACCGCAAGCAGAGTTTCCTTCGCTGCCGGAATCGTCACTTTGCTACGTACAGTGCGGTATTCCGGCCCACGCGATGCTTCCATCGTGAACTCGCCCGGCCGCAGCAGCACCGTGCCGCCATCCGCGCGGTAGATATGCTTTTGGAAAAAGAAATCAGGAGCAAGGCGGCGTGCCTGCGGTGGAAAAACGTGACCTTGGGCATCGGTGAACGTCAATCGGGCCGTCGTGGGCTGGCCGTCGAAGTCCTTCACATCGAGTTTCACCGTCACCGCAGGACGTACATCAAGGAGCACCGGCACTTCTGCGCGAAAACCAAGGTCTTGCGTTCCCTGGCCGATGTCGAAGGCCAGTACCGCCTCGCGTTTGCCCGCTTCGCTCGAATAGATGAGCGCGATCGCGTACTCGACTTCAAGCCCGCTGAGGTTCGCGGTCATTGGCGGCGCATCGAACAGGCTGACCTCGAGAAAGCGGTGCTCGTTCTTCGTGTTTTCGTTTTCGCGCAGATGCGTCTGCCGCTCGCGCTCCATCGTGCCCTTCGCCACGCCCGCATACGGCGGGCCGGCCTGCGTGCTGGTGATGCGGAGGCGCGCCGTGCTCACAGCATGGTTGATCACTTTGATGAGCACCGGTGTGTAACCCGCCTGCTGCACGGCGGACTTCGCCGGACCGCGCTGCGCTTTCACCCGCGACTCGGGATTGATCTCCACGACGCAAAGCAACTGTGGATCAAGCGCTGCCTGCACACCCGCTGCATCGCGTTCCGTGATCGCGATTTGCAACTTCGCGCGCACATCTTCCGCTAGCGTCGCACCGAGGAAATCGAGTGCCTGCACGATTCGCTGCGCATTGGCCGCAAGCGGCTGGCCTTCCACCTTGATCATTGAGAGCGGCTCAGCAGTTGCTGCGGCGGTGAGGATCGCGAAGAGGGCGCAGATTTTGTCCATGAGCTCAATACGCCACGAACGGACGCATCTTGGATCACGGACTGAACTGCACCGGCGTACCTACCATCGCGTCGCGTTCATCGGTGACGGTGATGAACCAGGTATTGGCATCGGCAGGCGGTTTGGGGGCGGTGATGGTGTAGCCCAAGCTAAAGACACCCCCGCTGCCATCCATGGAGTTCATCATGACTGTGGCCGGAATACTTTTCCACTGACGCTTCGAACGCAGCCCGTCGTCGGCAGTGTAGTTCAGTTCCGCTTTCTTGACCGGATGGAGGTGTGTTTTGCATGAAACCTCGACTACATCACCTTTTAAAACCGGATTGCCAAGAATAGGGAGCGGTTGGTCTGTAATCAACCCGTCCTTCGATCCGACTACGGGCGTGCCTTTTTTGCACTTGGAGTCGATGAAGAGGCCGATCTCCTGCGGTGCCCAGCCGGGAGGATGGCCGTGCGGCATGTTCACTTGGATGCGGATGTGTTTCTCACTGGGGACGACGTTGTAGCTCTTCATGTAGCTGTCGAGCACGTAGTGGACATCGTTCGTGCCATTCACGAAGAGGATGGGCACATGGCAGCGTGGCAGCAGGCTGCCGGGATCGTATTCCTTCACCCACGCAGCGCGGTGCTCAGGATCAAGCTTGTCGATGCTGGGCTTTTGCACGGATTCGCCTTCGTGGAGGAAGCCGCAGCCATAGACGGGCACGGCGGCTTTGAAGCGATCATCGAGGGAAGCGACGAGGCAGGTCGTGTAGCCGCCCCAACTGATGCCCGTGACGGCGGTGTGCTCCGCATCGACTTCCGGAAAGCTGCGCAGCAGTGAATGCGCGCGCATCACGCTCGCGGCGGCGTGGAAGGGCCAGTCGTCGCTCGTGTCAGACGTGTTGATGCAGTCGAATTTTTCGGGATGACCGTGCGGCGGACCGCCATTCGGCAGGCGCGTGCGCGTGCCGCGATGGCCGTTGCCGATGGCCATCCCGGTTTTCGGTTCAAACTCGGGATCAGGCGGGCGCGAGCCGTTCAAATCCATCGCGATGGCCGCGTAGCCGCGCTTCGCCCAGAGCTGCACCCATTCCGCAAACGCCGTGCCACCGCCGCCGTGAATGAGCACCACGCCGGGAAACTTCGTGCCGGGCTTCACTTCTTGGCCGAGCGTGATGGGCGAGGCATAAAACGCGAAGACCTCGGTTTCGTGGCCTTGATACTTCTCACCGGCATACGTCAGCGAGTGAATCGGCTGATCCTGCCGCACCCACTTCATCGCAGGCACATTCTTCTTCAGCGCATCGAGATCCCAGGGGCCGACTTTTTCGGCGAGGAGTGATGCGGTGAAAAGGAGAACGGTAGTAAAAAGAGAAAACCTCATGGCGGATCATCAAACGCCACCATGAGGTCAAGTTGAAGCTGAAAGTTGAGCCGCGACTTATTTCTTCGGCTTGCCGAGCACATCGTCCTTCGTCGTGAGAGCGACAGCAACGACCTGGTCAATCAACTCCTGACTGATCTTGAGATCCTTCAGCGTGTTCACGAGATTTTCGGCGATGGCGTTGAAGTGCGCTTCCGTCAGACCCATGTCTTCGTGGGCTTTGCGCATGTCTTTGCCAGTCCAAGGCAACGGACCACCAAACGCAGCCGAAAGGAACTCCTTCTGCTTCCGGCGCTGCTTGTCCATGCTCACGTCATCGAAGAAGTGCTTCACGCGGTCATCGGCCAGCACTTTGACGTAGAAGGCGTCCACGGCCGCTTCCATAGCGGCCTTGCCACCGAGTTTCTGATACAGACTGTCCTCGCGGGCCTTCAGCCACTTCGTTTTGCATGCTTCTTTGGCGAAGGACCACTTTCGCCCTTCATACTCGGCGGTGATGCCGGGATCGACCGGCTTGCCGGTGACGGGGCAGACGGAGTTGGTGGCGGCTTCAGTGGCGACAGCGGCTGGATCGACCGCGAGGGCGGCGTTCACGAGCAGCGTCATCACGGCAGTGATCGTGGCGAGGGAGGAGAGGATGAGTTTCATGGTTTGGTTGGGCCTAGTTATAAGTTTCATCCCCGATGCATCAATGCTCCGATCCTGCGCAGCTATGCGCCGCGCTTGTGCGATCAATCCACGCACACAAGCCCGCATAAAGGGTGGAGCGAGCCCTTCCGCAAAAGTTGCATGGTGAGTGCATGTTTGAAACCAAACCCGACATCCAGGGCCGCGCCGAGATCGAGACGCTCGTGAACACCTTCTACGACCACGTCCGCAGCGACGCGGTGCTGGGCTTCATCTTCGACAAAGTCGCGCAGACGAACTGGGAGACGCATCTGCCGAAGATGTATGCGTTTTGGGAGACCGTGCTCTTCCGCAGCGGCGGCTACACGGGCAATCCCATCGCGGCTCACGCAAAGCTCGTGCCGCAGACGGCGATGGGCCGGGAGCAGTTCGACCGCTGGCTGAAACTGTTTCGCGCAACCGTGGACGACCTCTTCGCCGGTGAGAAAGCGGACCACATCAAAAACTGCGCCGAGGACATGGCGAACGTGATTTACAGCAAGATCAATGCTGTCCCCGATCCGCGCTTTGATCCTGCCCGTCTCACCCCCGAACAACGCAAACGTTATGAACAGTACAAACCACAGCCCCAACCCACTCATGACTAAATACGCCAAGCTCACCATCCCGGCACTCGCCTTGGTTCTCCTCACGCACTGCGGTGACAACGAGCTCAGCCCGAATGAAAAAATGTCGCAGGAGACCTTCAAGAAGGCGATGGACTCCTATTCATCCACTGCTGCGCCATCGAATGAAGCCTTGACCAATCTTTCTGAACAGCCCGACAAACCCGTGTCAGGAACTGAAGACGCGGTGCTCACCGATGCTCCGCACGTCCCACCGCCGATCACGCGCGATCATCCAACGAAGGTCACGGTAAAACTCGAAGTGAGAGAGATTGTGAAACGCCTCGCAGATGGCGTGGACTACACCTTTTGGACCTTCGGCGGCAGCGTTCCTGGAAAATTCATCCGCATTCGCCAGAACGACGAGGTGGAATTTCATCTCATGAATCGTCCCGACAGCAAGATGCCGCACAACATCGACCTTCACTCCGTCACGGGCCCCGGTGGTGGTGCAGCGGCTTCATTCACGGCACCCGGCCATGAGTCCATCTTCTCGTTCAAGGCGCTGAATCCAGGCATCTACGTCTATCACTGCGCCACTGCGCCAGTAGGCATGCACATCGCCAACGGCATGTATGGTCTCATTCTCATCGAGCCGATCGGTGGCCTGCCAAAAGTGGATAAAGAGTATTATGTCATGCAGTCGGAGTTCTACACCAAAGGGCGCAATGGTGAGGCAGGCCTGCAACCCTTCAGCATGGACAAGGCGCTGACTGAGACGCCTGACTATGTCGTTTTCAACGGCTCTGTGGGTGCGCTGGCGGGCGACAATGCCGTGACGGCCAAAGTGGGAGAGCGTGTCAGGTTCTTCATCGGCAATGGTGGCCCGAACTTGATTTCCTCGTTCCACGTCATTGGCGAAATTTTTGACAACGTCTATCTCGAAGGCGGCGTGAAGCCTGCACAAAACCATGTGCAGACCACCTTGGTTCCCGCTGGCGGCTCCGCCATGGTTGATTTCGGCCTGGAAGTGCCCGGCACCTTCATCCTCGTCGATCACTCCATCTTCCGTGCCTTCAACAAAGGTGCGCTCGGCATGCTCAAGGTGAGTGGTCCTGAAAACAAGATTGCCTATTCCGGCAAGCAAGATGACCGCATCTACCAGTTCGAAGGTGGTGCCGTTCAAACCATCGCGCAAGCCTCGGCACAGCAGCCTCCCGCAGCGAACAAGGAGGAGCGCATCGCCCGCGGCAAGTTGGTCTACAACAGCATCTGCACGGCATGCCATCAGGCTGAAGGCCAGGGCATCCCCAAGGCCTTCCCGCCACTCGCCAAGTCTGATTATCTCAATGCCGATGCCAAGCGCGCCATCAGCAACGTGCTGCATGGCCTGCAAGGCAAAGTTACGGTCAATGGCGAAACGTATGAAAGTCTCATGCCACAGCTTGGCCTCAATGACGAGCAAGTCGCCAATGCGTTAACGTATGTTTACAGCCAGTGGGGCAACAACGGCACTGAAGTGCTGCCTGCGCTCGTGAAGGAAGTCCGCGCTACGGTTCCTGCGCCAGCCGCAGCGGGGGCTCAATGATCTAATGAAGCACGCACTCCTGGCGCTCCTCTCCGTGTTCGGTGTCTCCTATGCGGAGACACCGCAACCGCCTGCAGGCATGGTCTTCATCCCTGGTGGTGAGTACAAACCCCTTTACGCCAAGGAAACCAAGCCACGTACAGCGCCAGCCTTCTTCATGGACACCCTGCAGGTGACCAATGCGCAGTTCCTCGAATTCGTGAAGGCGCATCCCGAGTGGCAGCGCTCCAAAGTGCAGCGTACGCAGGCCGATGCGAACTACCTCACGCACTGGTCAGGCGATCTCGATCTCGGCTCAAATGCACCCGCCAACGCGCCCGTCACCCATGTCTCCTGGTTCGCCGCGCAGGCCTGCTGCGAAGCCAATCACAAACGTCTGCCCACGCAAGACGAGTGGGAATTCGCCGCGCGTGCCGATGCGACCAAGATGGATGCCAGCACCGATCAAGCCTTCCTGCGCTTGTTGCTCGAATGGTACTCCAAACCCGCCACGACGGCGCTCGAAGACGCTAACTCCGGTATTATCAACGTCCACGGTCTGCGTGGAATGCACGGTCTCGTATGGGAGTGGGTTCACGACTTCAATTCCACCATGATCGCCGGCGACTCGCGCAGTGATGGCTCGTTGGAGCGCAAACTCTTCTGCGGTGCCGGTTCGCTGCTCGCTGCCGACGTGGGCAATTACGCCGCTTACATGCGCTTTGCGTTTCGCTCCAGCCTCAAAGGCAATTACTGCGTCGGCAGCCTCGGTTTTCGCGGAGCCAAGTCCATCACCGCCAATGCCAAGGAAATGAGCCGCGCCATCGCCTTCACGACTCCATACGAATTGCCCGGCGAGTGGCGCACACAAGACGGCAAGCCTGTCACGCTCTCCAGCCTGCGCGGCAAGGTGCGGGTGGTCACCATGGGCTTCACGCGCTGCAAATTCGCCTGCCCGCGCATCTTCCATGACATGCAGAGCGTCGAAACCGCGCTCGGGGCCGATGCGACTAAGGTGGGCTTCACGTTTCTCTCCATTGACCCCGAATATGACACGCCTGCTGCAATGACAGCCAAAATGGCCGAACTCAAAATGGACCCCACGCGCTGGACCTTTCTCTCCGCACCACAAGACACCGTGCAGCAGCTCGCCGTGTCGTTGAACTTCAAATTCCAGCTCGTCGAGGGCTTCTTTGCCCACTCCAACCTCATCGCCGTGCTCGATGAAAACGGCACCGTTATCCACCGTGAGGAATCCCTCGGTGCTGACATCGAGCCCACCGTCAATTCGGTGCGCCAGCTTCTGAAACCATGAAAAACCGCCTCCTACTCGCAGCCGCATTGGCATTCACCTCCGTCACCCACGCGCAAACCGCCGCCGCACCCAATCCGCTCTCCTTTGCCGAAGGCCGCGTCGTGTTTGGCATCGAGGATCAGACCCGTTTTGAATACCGCGACAACAACTTCGACTTCAACAGCGGCATTCGTGCCGCCACTGACGATTCTTGGCTGCTCAACCGCGCCCGCATCAGCCTGCAACTTAAGCCCACGAACTGGCTCACCTTTTATGTCCAAGGCCAGGACAGTCGCGAGATCGACAGCAAGCGCGCTGACATCCCCGGCGTGCTCGGAGCCGAAGGCGACAATCCTTTCGACCTGCGTCAGCTCTATGTCGAAATCGGCGATGCCAAAGTATCCCCTCTCTCACTCAAAGTCGGACGCCAAGTACTGCTCTACGGCGATCAGCGTCTCATCGGTCCATTGGAGTGGAGCAACCTCTCCCGCACCTTTGACGCGGCGAAACTCCGCTACACCGGCAAGAACGGCCTGTGGATCGATGCCTTCATCTCCTCTGTCGTCAACATCGACCGCTTCGGCATGGATGACAGCGACAAAGACTCGCTCCTCTCCGGCTTGTATGGGCACATTCCCACGCTCGGCATTCAGGACACGGAGGTCTATGCGCTCTACTTCGACGACACCAATCGCAACGACCATTTCCTCACCCTCGGCACACATTGGAAGTCCATCCCCGGCAAACTCGGCCCCTGGGACTATGAAACTGAATTCGCCGTGCAAACCGGCAAAGCAGGCGGACGTGATCTGCGCGCCTTCGCAAGCTACATCGAGGGCGGTTACACCTTCAAAGCACCGTGGAAGCCCCGACTTGGTCTCGAATACAGCTACGGCAGCGGAGACAGCAATCCCGCCGACAACAAGCAGGGAGCCTTCCAAAATCTCTTCTCCACCAATCACCTGCACTATGGCTACATGGATGCCTTTTCATGGAGCAACCTCCACAACGTTGCGCTGCATCTCAGTGCCAAACCAACGGCCAAACTCACCACCAGCCTCGACTACCACCTCTTCTGGCTCGCCGACACCGCCGACACCTGGCGCCGCGCCAACGCGACCACCGCTGTCCGACCCGCCACACCCGCTGCCAGCAACTTTGCCGGCAGCGAGCTTGATTTGCTCCTCACCTACGCTGCCAGCACGAACCTCAATGTCACCTTCGGTTACTCCCACTTTTTTGCCGGCACTTACCTCACTGGCACAGGCGGTGGCAGTGATGCTGATTTCGCTTACCTCATGACAGGAATCAAATTTTGAGCTTCCCCGCCTGCAAACACAAGAAGCACCAAACCACAGGCACGTCCAAAGACGGCCTGCGCTGGCTCGCGTCCGAACCATATCGCGTCTTCTTCGCCAGCGGAGCGCTGTGGAGCATCATTGGCGTGGCGCTGTGGCCGCTGTTCTATGCGCAGCAGCTCGGCTTCTACCCGAACTTCGTCCACGCTCGTCTCATGATCGAAGCCTTCGGCGGTGCGTTCGTCGTTGGCTTTCTCGGTACCGCTGGGCCGCGCATGGCCACGGCGCCGAAACTGACGCCGTTAGAGTTGTTCTGGCTCTTCGCGCTGCATCAGGCTTCGGCGATCAGTCATTTGCGGCTGCAACACGCGTGGGGCGATGGGTTCTTCGTCGCGTTGCTCGTTTCACTGCTGCTGTGTCTTGTGATTCGCGTGGTGAAGTTCCGCCAGGAAGCACCGCCACCGCAGATGCTCCTCGCGCTCACCGGACTGGCCTGCGGCATCGCTGGAGCGTCGATGTTGCTCTCACCAGGAACCTTGATGGACCTGCAACGCCTGCGTTTGGCGAACCTGCTGCTCTACCAAGGCCTGCTTCTGCCGCCGGTGCTCGGCATCGGCTCGTTTGTCTTCCCACGGATGCTGGGCGGTGATTTTGGCGATCCCAAAACCGTTTCACAGTCCAAAACGAAGCTTCTGCGAGCCATCGCAGCCGCCATGCTGCTGGTGAGCAGTTTTTTCCTCGAAGCCTATGGCCAAGTTTCGCTCGGCTATGCGGTGCGAGGTATCGTCGCGGCGGGTTATCTGCTCGTCGAAGTGAGTTGGAAGACCCAACAAGCTGGATCACTCACCACGGGCCTGTTTTGGGCGTTGGGGCTCGGTTTGCTCGGCATTGCACTCCCGGCGTTTTTTTACCCGCAGCACGTTTCCATCGAGCATTTGCTCTACATCGGTGGATTTGGCCTCTTGATCCTCATCGTCGCCAGCCGCGTTCTTTTTGGTCACAGTGGCGATCTGGATGGGTTTTTCATGAAGAGCAAATGGCTGCGTTTTTTGGTCTTCTTGGCCATTTTGGCCGCCACCACGCGTGCCACACCCGCCTGGGTGCCAAGCACGACTGTTTCGCATCACATCTACGCCGCGTGGACTTGGGCCACGCTCACACTGCTGTGGCTGGTTTGGCATCGGCAGCGATTTGTGACGCGGGAGGCAGAGTAGCCACCACCGCTCCGCGTGATGAGCACAGTGCATGGCGAACACTCACCACGCTCAAGGTTCATTGAGCGCCGCTCCCTCCGTTCATGCGCTCAGCTCGTCACGCGGAGCGATGACGGCTACTTTATGGGCGCGCGCTTGACCTCCTCGATGACGGGCACGTCTTTGTTCATCGCGTCATAAGCCGCTTTGAGGCGTTTTACTGTGTCGGGATGTTCGGCAGCGACATCGTGTTGTTCGTTGGGGTCGTTTTGGAGATCGAAGAGCTGCAGCGGTTTTGGTGCGTCGCCGGTTTGCGCTCCGGGATGCTCGCTGGGTTGCGCCTGTTCGTAAGGCGCGAGGATCGTCACGCCGTCGGGACCGCGTGGATCAAGGTATTTTTCGCCGGGCTTGTAGATGCTCGCCAGGCCGATGCCAGGTGCGAGCACATGCAGTTTCCAGCGAGAATCTCGAATGCAGGCAAGCTTCGATGATTTGTGGCCGAAGATCGCCTCGTGCGGGCTTTTCGCGTCGCCGGTGAGCAGCGGCAGGATGTCGCGACCGTCGATCACACGATCTTTGGGTGTGGCGATGTTCGCAGCCTTCAACGTCGTGGCATACAAGTCCATCATCACGGCCGGTTGTGCACTGACATGACCGGCGGGAATGTGGCCGGGCCAGCGGGCGATCATGGGTACACGATAACCGCCTTCATAAGTGCTGCCCTTCATTCCGCGCAAGCCGCCGGTGCTGCCGCCGAAGGTCGCGCCGTTGTCGCTGCTGAACATCACGAGCGTGTTGTCATCGAGACCGAGTTCTTTGAGTTTCCCGAGCACCTGCCCGACGCTCCAGTCGAGTTCCATCACCGCATCACCATAAAGTCCTGCGCCGCTTTTTTTGTAGAAGGCCTCCGAGGCCGCGAGCGGCTTGTGCGGCATGGCCTCGGCAAAGTAGAGAAAGAACGGCTTCTGCTTGTGGCTCTCGATGAAACCCAGCGCGCGTTCGGTGTAACGCCGCGTCAGCGTGGCCTGCACGACGGGATATTCGATGACCTGCGTGTTCTCCAGCACCTGCACGGGCCGCATGTCGTTCGAGTAGGGGATGCCGTAGTATTCATCGAAGCCGCGTTCGGTGGGCAGGAAGCCCGCTTTGTGGCCGAGATGCCACTTTCCAACCATGCCCGTAGCATAACCGGCCGATTTCATCTCCTGCGCGAGAGTGACTTCGGATTTTGGCAGCGCCAGCGCATCGGCTGCCGGTCCGCCATCCGGCGCGGGATTCTGCGTCATGCCACAACGGAACGGTTCACGGCCCGTCATCAGCGAAGCACGCGTCGGGGCACAAAACGACGCAGGGCAGTTGA
>JAYVIO010000273.1:0-3592 GCA_043770175.1 Verrucomicrobiales bacterium
ACGCCCGCGAATCTGAACAAGAGCGAACTCGCCGCCTGGACCCATGTCGCCCGTGTGCTGCTGAATCTGCACGAAACGATCACGCGTTCATGATCCCGCGCCCGTCAATTCACTGCCAGGCCTTCCAGCTTCGCCAGCTTCTTCGCTTTGGCATCAAAGCTCCAAAAGGTGTCGCATCCCAGCACCAGCGCGAAAGCAACGTGCAGGACGTCATAGGTGCGGAATCCATCCTTAGCGGTGTGGCGGTGAACCAAAGTATGAAATTCTTGTTCAAGCGCGTGCTCAGACGGAGTCGCATGATACAACAACTTTCCGTCGGAAAGCTGCTCGTAGAACTCTGCCTCCAAAACCAGCGCATGTTCAGGAGTGATGTGGAAGCCGGGCACACCGTGACGAGTGGCAAACACAGCCTGCTGGAGTGCGTTCACAAATTCCAGTCGGCAGAGCAAAGTCACCGGATAAGCCCCAGCTCCGCTTTCGGCAGCCTGTTCATTCAATTGCGCAGCCTCGGACGCCCTCGGCCCTGGACAGTAGAGAGTGGTGAAAAAATTGGTGTCGGCGTAAATCATGCCTCGCCAGCGATCATTTTGCTAAAAGTGTCCCAACCTTCCGCAGTGATGCCCTGGCTGCCAGCCTCCCTCATCCGCGCATGCAGATGCTTGAGCCGCTCGTGGAACGCACGACGATATTCGATATCTGAAATCGCGGATTTGGCCTCTGGATCTGGCTTCACGAGGAATCTCTCACCGCTGCGCGAATGCACATGGACCCCTCCAGCCTTGCGAGCGGCGTTTAGCACGGCCTGCGGCTGGCGGTTGAGGTCACGCACCGTGAAGACGCGCCCGGGAGCCGCAGCCTTTTTTGCCGGGCGGCGGGCGACTTTCTTGGCGGGGGCTTTAGTTTTCATGTCAGACACCATGACTGACATACGCTATTCCAGCAAGCTTCATTTCCTCCCATGACCCCTCACTTGCTCCACACACGCCGCGCTTTCCTCGGCCGCACTTCGCAAGGCCTCAGCAGGATCGCTTTGGCCTCACTGATGAGCCCGGGGCTGCTTCGCGCTGCCTCACGCGGCGTGCTGGACACGCTCCCGTTTCCGCAGAAGGCCAAACGCGTCATCTGGCTCACCATGGCAGGCGGACCGTCGCAACTGGAGCTGTTTGATTACAAGCCAAAGCTCGCTGCGATGGATGGGAAGCCAATGCCTGAGTCGTTCACGAAGGGGCAGCAGCTCGCGCAGCTCCAAGGGCAGAAACTCGTGTGCAAGGGACCGATGTTTCGCTTTCAGAAGTATGGGAAGTGTCAGATGGAGCTCTCCGAGTTGTTGCCGCACATCGGCAGCGTCGCGGATGACATCTGCCTTATCCGCTCGATGACCACGGACGCGATCAATCATGATCCGGCGCACATGTTCATGAACACCGGCACACAGATCGCCGGACGGCCCAGCATGGGCTCATGGGTGACATACGGACTCGGTAGCGAGGCCGAAGATCTACCCGGCTTCGTCGTGCTCAACTCCACCGGCAAAGGCCGCAACCCGCAGCCCATCTCTGCGCGACAGTGGAGCAGCGGCTTTTTACCGTCGAAGTATCAAGGCGTGCAACTCCGCTCGCAGGGCGATCCCGTTTTGTATCTCACGAGTCCCAATGGCGTCACGCGCGAGCGACAAGGCGCGGACGTTGCAGCGATCAATGCGCTCAACAAACAACACGCCTCGCTGTGCGACGATCCCGAGATCGCCACACGCATCGCGCAGTATGAGATGGCGTTTCAAATGCAGGCCAGCGTGCCCGATTTGATGGACGTGAGCGCTGAAGGCACCAAAACACTCGAACTCTACGGCTGCACGCCCGGCGACGGTTCCTTCGCATCAAACTGCCTGCTCGCCCGCCGACTCGCCGAACGCGGCACACGCTTTATTCAGCTCTACCATCGCGATTGGGACCACCACAGCCTCTTGCGCGAGGAATTGCCGCTGCGTGCGAAAGATGTCGATCGCGCCTGCATGGCGCTCATCACCGATCTCAAACAGCGCGGCATGTTCGACGACACACTTATCGTCTTCAGCGGCGAATTCGGCCGCACGCCGATGGCGCAGGGCAACAAGGGCCCCATCGGCCGCGATCATCACAACAAAGCGATGTCCATGTGGCTCGCCGGTGCCGGTGTGCAGCGCGGCATCACCTACGGCGCCACCGACGACCTCGGCTACGCCGCCCAGGAAAACATCACCACCGTCCACGACCTCCACGCTACGATGCTCCACCAACTCGGCATTCAGCACGATGCCTTCACCTACAAGTTCCAAGGCCTTGATGCGAAGCTCACGGGCGTCGAAGGAGCCAAGGTCATCAAAAAGATCCTCTCATGAAAAACACCCTCCTATTCCTCGCCCTCGCTCTTCCCACATTCGCCTTCGACATCACCGTCGCGGACAAAGACCACGTCGCCGTCGCAAATGGCGGCAAAGTCGTCGCCAAGCTCATGATGGCGAATGATCTCAGCACGCCGGAGAAGCATCACGAGACCTACAAGCCATATATGCACGTTTTCAGCGCCGATGGCTCCACGCGGCTCACCAAAGGTGCAGGCTTCAGCTTCACGCACCATCGCGGCATCTTCCTCGGCTTCAGCAAGATCGCGTACGGTGGCAAATCGTATGACCGCTGGCACATGAAGGGCGGCGATCAGGTCGTGACGAAGGTCACACCGGGCGACAACACCTTCACCGCGCACATCGACTGGCAGGGTGACACGACCGCGCCCTTTCTCACCGAAGAACGCCGCTTTGCCTTCACTATACCCGCGAAGCCATTCTACCTCGGCATCGAAATGAACAGCGCCCTCAAAACCGTCAGTGGCGAAGCTGAAATCAGTGGCGACCCCGAGCACGCTGGTGCGCAGTTTCGCCCCAGTGAACTCGTGGACACCCAAAGCACGACCTACATCCTCCCCGGTGAGAAGATCGACGCCCACAAAGCCAAAGACCTGCCATGGGCCGCCGAGGTCTTCACCATTGAAGGCAAAACCTTCACCGTCGTGATCCTCAATCACCCCGACAACCCAAAGGACACTGCCACCTCCGCCTACCGCGACTACGGCCGCTTCGGCATGTTCCCCAAAGGCAAAGCGACCGCCGATGCGCCCTTCAAGCTGCGCTACCAATGGCTCATCGCCGAAGGTGATGTGCGTGATGCCGCTGTCTTCCAGAGCGCCTGGAATGCCTTCGCTGGCAAAAGCGATCCCGTGCCCGCCATCACTATCAACGCCTCCGAACGCAAGGCAGCGAAACCGAAGAAGTGAAGTCAGCGCCCTGTCTCGCTCGACGGCTGCACCGATAGAATCTTCACCGCGCCACCAGCCACGTGCCCGCGAGCCGATCCACCAGCGTGCGACGTGTGAGTAGCAGGCCGCAGAGTGCCACGACGATGATCAGCGGAACACAGATCTGGGCGAACTCGGGCAGCTTGTGGAGGACATCGACGCCTCTCAGCGCGCGTGCTATTTGGACCACGACGATGGTCAGCAGCACGGACCAGCCGATGCACCAGCGCCAGAGCATGCGCAGACGTGTGGCGGGGCGATC
>JAYVIO010000274.1:0-3586 GCA_043770175.1 Verrucomicrobiales bacterium
GCACTCGCACACCAACGGTCTGGTCAACAACACGAACAACTACCTCAAGCCCGCTGCGAAGCTCACCGAGGCGGAGAAGCAAGCGCCGCCCTACCTGCACACGTGCATCCGCTCCACCAGTCCGACTTTGATCGAGGTGCTCGTGGCGAACGGCTACCACACCGCCGTGGGCGGGAAACTGCATGTCTCTCCAAACGAACGCTTTCCCTACCACGAATTCATCCCGAAGGCTGGTTCCAAAGCCGCGCTCTCCGGCGTGATCAAACGGGCCGCAGGCAAGCCATGGTTCTTCCTGCACAACAGCACCGGCTTCACGCATCGCCCATTCGTGAACAGTGAGAAGCAGCCCATCGGCATTGATCCCGCCAAAGTGAAGCTGCCCGCGCATCTGCCAGACACGCCAGTCGCACGCCGTGACTGGGCCGAATACCTCGACGGCGTGCAGCGCAATGATCAGGCCGTCGGTGACATCATGTCCGCGCTGCGCGAGTCCGGACAGGAGTCGAACACCATCATCATCTTCATGGGCGATCACGGCCCAGCCTACCAGCACGGCAAGATGACGCCATTTCACCTTGGTCTGCACATTCCACTCATCATCCGTCGCCCAGATGCCAAGCCGCTTGTCAGCGATGCTTTGGTCAGCGAACTCGACCTCCTGCCCACTCTGCTCGACCTGCTGGGCATTCGATATGAGTCAGCGCTGCACGGCATGAGCCTCAAACCGCTCCTCGAAGGCAAAGGAGATGCCAAGGGCCACGAATTCATCTTCAGCGAGGTCTCCGGGCGCTCGTTGAACCACACACGCGGCATGGAGGAGCGCAGTGTGCTCGACTCCACGCATCAGCTCATCCTGCGCAGCCGTCTCGACGAGCCCAAGGTCATCAACGCCGACCTGCGCGACATGAAACCATGGATCAACCGTATCTATGGCGAGACGGTGCGCGTGAAGGCGCAGTTCCCCGAAGCCTACCGCATTCTCGCCGAGATGGACCCGCACGCGCTCGGCGGCAAACCGCCTGCCATCGAACTCTACGACCTGCAAAACGATCCCGACGAACTTTACAATCTGGCGCTCGATTCAGCACAGCGAGTACGCCTTGAGCGGCTGTTTGCCGCGATGCTGCAATGGCATGCAGACACCAAGGACCAAGCCATGATACTTCCTGCCCTCCCCTGATTTGCGCCAATTCAAGAGTTCCAAACCACATCTCTCCACACCATGAAACTCCTCACCTGCCTGCTCGTCTTCGCCCTTGGCACTTCGCTCTTCGCAGAATCGAAGCCCAACATCATCTTCATCCTCGCCGACGATCTCGGGCAGATGGACATTGGCGCGTTCAACCCGAAGACGTTTTATGCGACGCCGAACATTGATGGTTTGGCGAAGCGCGGCATGAAGTTCACGCAGGGCTACGCAGCGTGCTGTGTGTGCTCGCCCACGCGTGGCAGCATCATGACGGGCAAGTATCCGCCACGCTTTGGCATTACGAATTTCATCGGCGGTGCCCGCGCCGGGAAACTGCTGCCGGCACCGAACACGAAGCAGTTGGCGCTCGAAGAAGTGACCATCGCCGAAGCGCTGCGCAACGCGGGTTACGCGACATTTTTCGCGGGCAAGTGGCATCTGGGCAATGAGGGCTTCATGCCGCGTGATCAAGGCTTCACGAACGACGAAAGCAGCGAAACCGGACCGAAGGGCGACAAGACCAAGCAGCAGGACGATCCGAAGAAAACGGACCGCATCACCGAAGCTGCGGTGAAGTTCATCGAGGCGAACAAGGACAAGCCTTTCTACGCCTACCTGCCCTACAACGCCCCACATGTGCCCATCGGCGCTCGGGCTGACCTCGTGGCGAAATGGGAGGGAAAAGCGAAAAAGGCTCCTGCGGATGCTTGGGGCCAAGAGCGAGCGAATCAGGTGCGACTCGTGCAAAACAATCCTGTTTACGCAGCGATGCTGGAGCAGTTCGACACCGCCATTGGCCGCGTGATCGCCACCTTGGACAAAAACGGACTCACCGAGAAGACGATCATCGTCTTTATGGCCGACAACGGTGGTCTCGCTACTGCCGAAGGTCATCCCACCTCAAATCTCCCACTCCGTGCGGGCAAAGGCTGGCCGTATGAAGGCGGCGTGCGCGAGCCGCTGATCGTCGTGGCTCCGGGCGTGACTCAAGCGGACACGACCTGCGATTCACCCGTCATCAGCACTGATTTATATCCCACGCTGCTTCAACTCGCGGGCCTGCCACTGAAACCCGAGCAGCATCTCGATGGCGTGAGCTTTGTGCCGTTGCTCAAAGGTGGCGGCATGGATCGCGGCAAACCCTTGTTCTGGCACTACCCTCACTATGCGAACCAAGGTGGCGGCCCCTGCACCACCATTCGCGATGGCGACTGGAAGCTCATCGAGTGGCATGAAGATGGCGCGTTGGAGCTCTACAACATCACCCAAGACCTCAGCGAGAAGACCAACCTCGCCGCTGACCAGCCCGACAAGGTGAAGGAACTGCACGCCAAGCTCAGCACCTGGCGAAAAGAAGTCGGTGCGCTGATGCCGACGCCAAATCCGAACTTCGATCCCAGCGCCAAGCCCGAGGCCAAAGCGCCGAAGAAGGCCAAGAAGAAGGCGAAGGCGGAAGCCTGATGAACCTGGTCCAGAGGGATGGGTGCTTGCGTTGACAAAGGAGATGCGCTTCCCCTTATGGTGAATCATCCCCCATGGCACAACGCATGACTCTAACTCTCCAGCGGACGCACTCCCTGTTTCGCACATTCCTATCGGTGTTGGTCATCGGGTTGCCACAGCTTTTGGGTGCCGAGGAACCGGGGCTCGACCTCAGTCAGTTCAAGCTCACTTTCAGCGATGAGTTCGTTGGTGATCAGCTCGACACCACCAAATGGCAGGCGCCCGAGATGCCGCGTCAGGGAAGTTGTCGCTGGGTGAAGTCACTGGCGACGGTGAGCGATGGGGCGCTGCATCTTGGCATTCGATTGAGCGACGATCCGGTGCTGCGCTATGACTGCGCGGCCGTGCGGACGCGGAAGGACTATGATCCGAAGCAGACGATGTTTGCGCAACGCTACGGCTATTTTGAAGCGCGGGCGAAGTTCCCGAAGAACATGAAGTCGGACTACTGGGCCGCGTTTTGGATGATGTGCGGCAACGTGAACAGCGCCGATACGCGTGAGGGAGTCGAGACCGACATCATGGAGAGCTTTCAGCATGCTGGTGAGCCTCACTACGGCATGGCGTTTCATTGGAACGGCTATGGCAAAGAACACAACTCCACCGGGGTCAAACTCGCGCCGACACCGGAGCTGAGCGATGGCGGGTTTCATCGCTTTGGTTTGTATTGGGACGAGCACTTCTATGTAGCGTTCTTTGATGGAAGAGAGGTCGGCAGGACGGATCTCATGCGGCTCGGACAGAAGGGTGAAGGCAAAACGCCGTCCCAAGGGCCATGTCAGAAGCCTGGCTATCTGAAGCTGAGCTGCGAGGCGGCTGCCTGGGCGGGCGCGACGAATCAATGGGAGAAGGAGCCGACGAAGGAAGATGAGTTCGTGGTCGATTATGTGCGTG
>JAYVIO010000275.1:0-3569 GCA_043770175.1 Verrucomicrobiales bacterium
CGCCCGATCCTGCCGGTGCCGATGATGCCGACAGTCTTGCCATGCAGATCGAAACCCACGAGGCCGCTGAGGGAGAAGTTCTGTTCGCGAACGCGATTGTAAGCGCGGTGGATCTTCCGGTTCAGCGCCAGCAGCAGCGCCACCGTGTGCTCCGCGACGGCGTGTGGCGAATACGCGGGCACACGCACGACGGTGATGCCCAGTTCGCCAGCCGCAGCGCGATCCACGTTGTTGAACCCCGCGCAACGCAGGGCCACGAGCTTCACGCCGAGCGCGGCCAGTTTCGTCAGACACTCGCGATCCAAGCGGTCGTTGACGAACACGCACACCGCCTGCGCACCCTGGGCGGAACTGGCCGTCTCAGCGGTGAGGCGGAAATCGTGATGATGCAGAGTGACGGCGGCACTCTCCGCCACACGCCCGAAATACTCACGGTCGTAGGGCTTGGTGTCGTAGAAGGCGAGGGTGTGGAAAAGATCCGTGGCACCGCTGCGCAGCGGTCTGGCGGCGAGGGCGGACAGGATGGGAGCGCGGAGGTCGGGCATGACTGGAAATGACGAATGCGGAATGACGAAGGGATCAGTGCTTCGCAGGTTGTTTGCGTGATGATTTGGCATGTGTCGCGGGTTCAGACGGGGCGAGCTGCTGGTAGAACTCATGGAGCTTGCGCTGGAGGAGGGCGCGGTCGGGGAGCTGGGTCTGGTATTCGGCGATGAGCGCGGGGGAGAGGGAACGGCTGAGGGCGTATTCGACGACCTCGCTGTCCTTCGAGGCACAAAACAGGACGCCGATGGAGGGGTTCTCATGCGGCTTTTTCACGTCGCGGTCGAGGGCTTCGAGGTAGAAGCCGAGCTTGCCGAGGTGCTCGGGCTCGAAGCGTTCGATCTTGAGTTCCAGGGCGACGAGGCAGTTCATGCCACGATGGAAGAAGAGGAGGTCGAGGGAGAAGTCACGCTTTCCGACTTGGAGAGGAACCTCGGAGCCGATAAAGCAGAAGTCGCTGCCCAGCTCGGTGATGAACTCACGCAACTTCCTGAGCAGCCCGCGATGCAGGTCGGACTCGGAGTGGTCATCCGGGAGGCCGAGGAACTCCAGAACGTAGCTGTCCTTGAAGACTGACGACGCATCCGGCTGAGTTTGTGACAGCACTGCGGACACTTTTGGCGGAGAGAGCACCACACGCGCAAAGAGGGCGGTGCGGAACTGGCGCTCCAGCTCGCGTTTCGACCATCTCTCGCGAACGGCCATGCGCATGTAGAACTCACGTTCTTCCGGCAATTTAGACTGGCCGAGGATGATGAGGTGGTGGGTCCAAGACAATTGTCGCACCAGTGGTGCGACAATTTCATGATCGCGGTAGGTTTCATAAAATTGCCTGATTCTAAACAAGTTACTGCGAGTGAAACCACGGATACCCGGCTCTTTGTGGAGAATGTATCGGGATAGCTCATCCACGACGCCATCTCCCCATTCCGCCGCCGCGATTTTTCGACTGATGTGTTCACCGATGCTCCAGTAAAGCTCGATCATTGCCACATTCACCGCCTGGAAGCTGCGATGCCGGGCGGCTTCGATGAGGTGGAGAACTTCGTCGAACTCGCGCGAAATTGTCGCGCCAGTGGCACGACTTTTGGAAGGAGGCATCGAGCGAGGCTCAATTGTCTCGGCAGTGCCGCGACTTTTGGACGCCTGCGTGGCCGGAGCTGACTTTCTCTCACCAGTGGTGAGACTTTTGTCACGGGCCGCCTTGCGAGGAGGCGGCGCGGTGTTCTGGGACTTCTTTTTCATGAGCTGCCCTCCATGTTACGGGTTGAATCATGCATCCTAACTGGCTCCCGCATCCTGTCACAGATTTTCCCGTCGGTAGTGCTGCCAGACTTACGCGGCAGCACCTCTTTCATTCCACCGCCGGTTTCACGACCAGCAGCGAGCAGGGGAGATGCTTGAGCAAGTTTTCGGCGGTCGAACCCAGCAGCACATAGCGCAGGTTGGTTTTTCCTTTGCCACCGATCACGATCAAGTCGGCGGCGGCCTTCTCGGCGTGAGCCGCGATGCCGTTGGCGTAGTTGGGTTCATTCACCAGCACTTCGTTGGATTCAATGCCCGGCGCGGTTTCGCTGACGAACTGTTTGAGTGTGGCGCGGAAATGCTGCTGCCGTTCTTCGATGAACTCAGCCGACACAGCCGCCAAGTAGGCATAAGGCGCCGATAACCACGGCTCCTGCCACACATGCAGGAAGTCCACCTTTGCACCATCCTGAACGGCGACTCGATGGGCCTGCGCGGCGACCTCGCGCGAGGTGTCGGAGAAATCAATGCAGGCGACGATTCTCTTGAACGCATTCGGATGATTCGACCGGACCAGCAAGACCTTGGTCGGAACTTTGCGCGCCAGTCGGTGCGCCAGCGATCCGGCGCCGGCTTTTGATTCCCCCGCACCCGTGATCCCCGCCACGACCAAATCCGGCTTCATGGTTTTGACGTGTTCCAATATCTCATGCAACGGCACGCCCACGACAATGGTGCTCTGGCAACTGGATGGCGCTCCGGCCTGCGCCAGCCAGCTCACGAGGGCTTCTTTGGCTCCTTCGGCGGCAATGGCGGCCTGACGCTCAAAGCTCATGTTGCGGCTGTCGGCGATCATGCTGACAGCGGCGGTGTCAACGACATGCAGGACGTGGAGGCTGGCTCCATTGAGTCCGGCCAGCCGGGCTGCTTGTTCGAGTGCCGAGCGCGAGCCAGTGGAGAAATCAACGGGGATGAGGATGGTCTTGAGCGTGTTCATGGTGAGTGCGTGGTGGTGATGGTTGAGAAAAAATGGAGCATCAGGGTGTGATCAGCACTTTGAGCACGCCTTCCGCCCGGTTGCCGAAAACCTCGTAACCCTGCTTGATGTCGGCGAGCGAGAAGCGGTGCGTCACCAGCATCGTGGGATCGAAGCGGCCCGACTGCACCACGTTGATGAGGCGGCGCATGCGCTCCTTCCCACCGGGGCAAAGCGTGGTGATAATGCGATGATCGCCGAGGCCCGCCGCATAGGCTTCATACGGAATCTGGAGCTTCCCGGAATAAACACCGAGGCTCGAGAGCGTGCCGCCTGGCCGCAGACAGCGCAGGCAGGATTCAAAGGTTTCCTGCGTGCCGAGCGCTTCGATGGCCACATCGACGCCGCCGCCGGTCAGCTTCAGCACTTCCTCCACGACATTGCACTCACGATGGTTGAGCGTGACATCGGCACCCATCTTTCGTGCCATCGCCAGACGGTTCTCGTCACCATCGACACCGATGATCAGCGTGGCTCCCACCAGCTTGGCTCCCACCGTTGCACACAGACCGATGGGGCCTTGCGCAAAAACGACCACCGTGTCCCCGATCTTGATGCCGCCGCTCTCCGCGCCGCCGAAGCCGGTGGAAGCGATGTCCGCGAGCATGACCACTTGTTCGTCGGTCACCTCATCAGGAATCTTCGCTAGATTCGCCTGCGCATAAGGAACCAGCAGATACTCCGCCTGGGCACCGTTGATGGTGTTGCCAAAACGCCAGCCACCCATCGCCTGGCAGCCGAAGCC
>JAYVIO010000276.1:0-29120 GCA_043770175.1 Verrucomicrobiales bacterium
GTGTTCCTCGAAGGTGTCGGAGATGTATTTGAGGAAGATGAGGCCGAGGACGACGTGCTTGTATTCCGCCGCGTCCATGTTGTTGCGGAGCTTGTCGGCAGTGAGCCAGAGCTTGGCCTCGAAGCCGATGGTGGCGGTGGAGTCTTTACCGTTGGAGGACTTGGCTTTGGCAGCGGGAGGCATTGCGGGATTTTCCTGGGAGGATTTCACCATCCAAGCGGAGGCCCGTAAGAATGGCAAGGAATTGCGCGCAGCGCAGACGAGGCAGGCAGGCAATTGTTCTCGTCATCTCCTCAGCGTTCGAAACGCAGGGAATAGAGGTCGGCATCCACGATGCGGAAGCGCAACCGCACCGGCTTGCCCGCCAAGGCGCTCAGGTTGTCCTTGTCGCCCCAGGACACAATCCGCCTGATCTCGTTGCCAATGATTTTTTGGCAATCGCCTGCCGCGTATCCCGCCAAGGGTTTGTCGGCTTCGTCCAGCAGCTCCGCTCGGATGCTGCCTGCGGCGGAGGTCCAATAGTTGAGCACCAGTTTCTCGCCGCTGAAGCGAAGGGGCTTGGTGGTCATCGTACCGCCGCTGTAACCCGCGTGGAGGGACGCGAAGCCATCTGTGCGCAGTGAATACCGGCGAATCTGATGCGATGGGATGGCATAATTGGTGGAGACATAGAATGATATCTCGGCATTGCCGGTGGGGACGATGCCCATCGAAGTGAAGAGGCTGCGGGCATGCCACGCGCCGCGCTCCATGCCCGGCCGTACAAAAGCGTCCATGAAGGTGCGGTCATACGTCGTGCCATCGCGCGAGGACATCAGCATCACATCGCCGATCGAATTGGCGATGGCGCGAGTCTCCGTTTTATAGGCCTCCAACTCCGCACGCGGGACCACCTGCTCACTGATCATGCGATGCGGCATCGAGATGAGGATATGAGGGGCGCGGAAATACGGCATGGTGGCGTTGGAATAGAGATTGCGGGCTTTCTCCTCACCCCTGAACTGCATGCGCACGGGCTCCGACCAGGTTTTGAAATCCTTGGAGACCGCACGCGCGATGGTGCGGTACGCGTCCCTTGGCTTGGGATTCCCCGGCGTGCCGCCTTCGCTCCAGGCCCGCATGTAGATGGCGTAGCACTGCTCTGCCGGGAGCCAGCTCACCACATTGAGGGAATCCAGTTTGTAGCCAGCGAAGATAATTTTTTCCGAGTAGATCTGCCAATGAATGCCATCGGGTGAGACAAAGCGGATGAGTCCTTCCTCGCGCCCGGTTCCAGCGCCCACGCCTTTGTAACGTTCCGCCGCAGGGACGCCCGGCCGGTCGTCGAGCATCGCGGTGAAATTGCACGAGGAGCGGAGCTTGGTGGGGCCGAGAATGATGTTGTTGTCCTTGCTGCCTTCGAACTCCACGAGCCCCAGCTTCGGCTTCACCCACGTTTTGCCATCCTGGCTTTCCGCGTAACAGGTCACCTCGGTTCCAGCCTTGATGATGCCCGTGTCGGTCTTGGTGCCGCCGCGATAGTACAGTCGATACGTGCCACCATCCTTGATCACGGTCATGTAGGCGGCCGAAAAGTTGCTTTCCCAAGGATGATCAAACGTGATGCTGATCTCCTCCGGTCGCGGCTGACCGAGCACCAGCGTCGCGCCTTCCATGCTGTCGATGAGAGCGCGGTCCACAAAGATTTCCAGGCGGTCGCCGATATCCGTCACGGCGGAACCGGGCGGCACGCTGTCAGCTGCAAGGAGTTGGCCGAGCGAAGCGAGCAACGAGGTGAGGAGAAGCTTGTTCATGAAGAGTGATTGAGATGTCAGGAACGGGCCGACCGCAAGCGAAGCAAGTCGTTTCATTCTGCTTTGGCCTTGGGCGTGGGATTAGTGGCGGCCTTGTTGGATCATCGGAGTGGTGTTCGCGTTTTTGGCAGTGGGCTGCTTTGAAGAGGAGAGGCATCATCTGGATCCCTCATGCCTCCACACCGGGACCAAGATGGTCCCGCTCCTTGTCCGGAAACCGAACGGACCTCCGCCAAGGCTACCGATGACTTGCCTGGCTTGATTCTTTGAAAGCGCTCGTCACGTCGTCGGCGACGATCCCGCGCTAGGGCGCCAGTTGATAACTGCCTTGCGTGGCGTGATACGGTTTCTCGAGCATGCTCGCGATGCCGTAGGTCTGGCTGTTGCCGCTGCTCGCGCCGTTGTCGAAGCAAAACAGGAGGCGAAGCGTGCCGTTCTTGGCCGCAGGTTCCGTGATGAGCACCTCGAACTGCCCATCCTTGGCAATGCGCCCCACATAGGGTTTCTGCCAGTAGTTCTCATGCACCTCGGGGACACTGTCGAACACCACCACGCTGTGCGCGGGGTAGTCCGCTTTCAGCACGCCGCGCAGCCGCACGCTTTTCGTCGCGATGTCGTAAGCGGTGGTCAGGCCGGTGACGGTGAACTTGGGCGTCACGTTGCGATCCTTCGCCGTGCCGGTGAAGACGGGATGTTTCCAGAGCATAGCCGCTTCGGCGGCCGAGACATAGCCGCGTGTCTCGTTTTTGCCGGTGTGCTTGCGATAGTTCGGAATGTTCGCGCCCATCAACGGCATGCCAAGTGGTTGCTTATCCAAGGGGCCAACGTGCGGCAGGCCGAGGGCATGGCCCAGCTCATGAATCCCGCCCTTCAATGCAAATGTTTCAAGGAACGGCGCACCGATCTCATCGGTCACGCGAATCTCCCCTGGGGCATTGAGGTAATTGGCAAACGCCGTGCCACCGGCGCGCATCGTGCCGCGGCCCTCGAACCCATCGAAGCGCAGGGGCGGATCGCCCAGGTAAACCCAGACCCACCACACGTGTCCGTGCTGGCCGAGTTGGTATTTCGCGTTGGCCGACTGCCGGACCTCCACCTCGAAGCCAGGTTTGTCGTATTTGCCGCTCGCACGCTTCTCTTTGCCGGCAACGAACAGGACGCGCGCCGTGCCATCGGGATTGCGGTCGAGGAAATTCTCTCTCTTTGGCGAATAACCCCAGTGCTTCATCCACTTCACGAGAAATGCCTCGGTGTAATCGGCCACCTGCGTGAGCCGCCGCACGGCATCCTTCGGCGGCGCGACATCCGCCGGCGTGAACAGCACGAGGTTGATTTTGGGCAACGGTGGCTCCTGTGCGCGCGTCGGCAGCACGCCGGTGAGAAAAGTCATCAACACGGCGAAACGGGTGCGGAGCATGGCAGTCTTCATGGTGCATGACGGAACGGAATTCGAGCACCAGGCCTTGCTATTTGATCGGCTGCAGGCGCACGTTGCGGATTTCAACGGCTTCGTTGGGGCGCAGCTTGAAACAGAAAAAACCCTTCATGACTGCTGGGGCATTGCCATTCTGCAAGGTGACGACGGACTCACCCACTTTGGCCACAGACTGGCTCTGTTTGCGGCCCAGGAGAACGGTGTGCCATTGATCGTTCTGCGGTACTTCCAAGCAAGTGAGGCGTTGGTTGGCACCATCGGCGGACTGGAGATCGAAGGATTCGATTTGTCCGCGATATTCGGCTGAGATGATAAAATCGCCGTCCAACAGGGCCTTGCGATACAAGAGAATGGCGCGTGGCCAGTTGCTGTTCGTGGTGTTGCGGGCGGTGAGAACGCCGCCTTTGATTTGGACGGTCATTTTATCCAATGGATTTTCTACCCAGCGTTTGTTTACCTTGGACCAGCACCAGACACGCCAGTCGGCGGCCAGCATCTCTGCATTGACGGCGACTGTGGGCGGTGGTGATGCAGTCGGAGCGCTGATGGAGGATGGACGCAGCTCGCGGAGCTTGAGATTGCGATAGGCGACCTCCTCGCCGTGATCTTGCAAGGCAAGCGCGGTGGCGCGCTTGACGCCGACGCCGGGGTACGGTTTGTATTTGCTGCTGGCGATGATGCGTTGCAGTGCGGGACTGCCCAATTCGCATTCCGCCACCTTGCGGCCATTGAGCCAGTGCTCGACGTGATTGCCATCCACGATGACGCGGCCCTGATTGAACTCGCCGGCGGGACGCAGGGTCTTGCCGGTCGCGGCGACGAGCGAGTAGATGGAGGCGGCGAGACGATTCGCGGTGTTCTTCGCATGCGACGCGTCATCGAGCACCTGATACTCGAAGCCCAGCGGGCTGTCGCCCGTGTCGCCGGGATAAAACGAGGCGGTGCGTTTCTCGCCTTCGGTGAAGAGATACTCCACGCCGCTGTTGCCGCCGGGACCGACGCGCCACTCGAACTGAAACTCGAAGTTGGTGAAGGTGGCGTTGGTGACGAGATCGCCGCCGCGGCCATTCGGGCGGCCGTTGCCCTTTGGAATGACGAGGCAGCCGTCTTGAACCAGCCAACTCTTGGCGGTGACCGTCTGCTTTCCGTAGGTATGCCAGCCGGTGGTGCTGCGTCCGTCAAACAGCAGCTTCCAACCCGCCGCCTGCTCCTGCGGTGTCAGCGTGTTGGGCTCGGCAGCCATCGCCCAGACGGCATGAAACAGAAGGATAGCGGACATGACTGCCAGACGAGAGGGAATGAGTGCTTTCCGGTGCATGGCTTGCAGTTCTGAGCAGGGAGCGCAGGGAGACCCGCATCATTCAAGCGGATTGGCCTGGTTTTGTCCAGACGTTGAAATTGGGAGACGTGGCGACGCTGGGAATGACAACTTTGAAGGGATGAAAAATGAGGGCGGGATCACCGGGGCCAGCGTCAATCATTGCAAACATAACTCTAGCAGCGGACGCATTGTGGATCATCTTCTCCCCAACGTTATGAGAGCTTCATTTTTACTCCTGCTTGTTCTCGGGCTGGCGTTTACTGCCAAAGCCACGGTCACCCTGCCGGTGATCTTCACGGATCACATGGTACTGCAACGCGAGCGACCGGTGCCGGTATGGGGCTGGGCGGAGGCGGGCCGGGAAGTGAATGTGAAGTTTGCGGGCCAGGTCAAGGCGACAAAAGCCGACAAGGACGGCAAGTGGAAAGTGATGCTGGATCCGCTGAAGGCTTCCAATGACCCGCAAAACCTGATGGTGTCCGGCCAAAACACCGTGGTGATCAAGGATGTGCTGGTGGGAGAAGTGTGGCTGTGCTCGGGCCAGTCAAACATGGCGATGACGGTCAAAGGCGTGCAGGACGCCGAGAAGGAAATAGCGGCGGCGAATTTTCCGCTGGTCCGCATGTTCTTCGTGCAATCCTTCACGGCCACTTCGCCCCAAGAGCAATGTCAGGGTGTGTGGCAGGCCTGTTCGCCGCGCACGATTCCGAATTTCTCTGCGACCGCCTATTTCTTTGGCCGGAACCTGCACCAGACATTGAAGGTGCCCGTGGGGTTGATCAATTCTTCCGTCGGCGGCACGGCGATTGAATCCTGGACCAGCATGGAGGCGATGAAGGACAAGGCCGAGCTGCAACCACTGCTCGAGCAGTGGCGCAAGGATGTGGCGTTGTTCGAGCAGCCTGAAAATATGGCGAAGAATGAGGCCGCCAAGAAGCAGTGGCAGGAGGCGGTGAAGGCCGCGCAGGCCGCCAAACAACCCGCACCTCCTCAGCCCGTTTATGTAGGCCGCGAACCGCTTCAGCCCAACCGCCCCGGCAATTTGTTCAACGGCAAGATCGCGCCCATCATCCCCTTTGCGATACGCGGCGCGATTTGGTACCAAGGCGAATCGAACGCTGGCAACGGTCCGCTTTATGCCACGCAACTGCCGTTGATGATTCGCGACTGGCGCACGCGTTGGGGCAATGAGTTTCCCTTCGCCTGGGTGCAACTGCCGAACTTCTTGAAGCGTGAGGCCGAGCCGGGGGCCGCATCTCACTGGGCACGGTTGCGCGAAGCGCAGAGCAAGTCGCTCGCGGTGCCGAAGACGGGCATGAGCATCAATCTCGACATTGGCGATGCAGGCAACATTCATCCCCTGAACAAGCAGGAGATCGGACGTCGTCTCGCGCTGTGGGCCCGTGCGCAGGTCTATGCTGAAAAAATACCATGGAGCGGTCCCTTGTACGAAAGTCATGAAATCCGCGGCAACGAAGTGGTGATCCGCTTCACCCATGCGGAGGGACTCAAGACGGCGGATGGCAGCACAACCTTGAAAGGCTTTGCCATCGCCGATGCAACGCAGAAATGGCAGTGGGCTGAAGCACGCATCGTCGGCGATCACGTGATAGTGTCGTATCCCGGCATCCAGACGCCAATGGCAGTGCGTTATGCCTGGGCCAACAATCCTGACGTCAATCTGATCAATGGCACCGGCCTGCCCGCAGGTCCGTTTCGAACCGATGACTGGCCGATGGATAACTTTTCGATGCCGCTCAAATCAGGCGCCAAATAGCGGTATTGGCAGGAATAAAACGAGGCTTGGAAGCCAAGCGCGGTGCATCAGAGCGCCAAAAGGCGGCGCAGCCCGATCAGCACCCCGACCAACAGGAACAGGGGCAGCAGAACGTAGCTGGCATAATCGGCCGAAGGATCCCTGCCGGAATGAACAATGCGGTCTAATTCCTTCTGTCGGCTTTTTTGCACCAGTTCGTGGGTTGAGACTGTCGCCAGCCGGTGGTGCGAAGCCGCTGTCGGGATGCCCATCACTCCAGAAGCAATGAGGGAAGGGTCCGCCGGAGCCTCTGCCGAAAGGGTGTGTTTGGTGTCGGTGGGCTTCATGGTAGAATTTTTGGCACAGACCGGGATGCTCTCGCAACAAAGTAAGCATTTACCCATTGCATTCTTACGTTGCAATATACTTTTATTACGTATTAAACACGGGTGGTGCCAAGCAGCAGGTGCCCACCACAAAGATAAGCAAGGAGGCAGGCGCAGCGGTTGAGTTTTAGAAATTTTCTCCAATGATTGCGCACTACGGAAACAGGGCGTCAACGATCTTGCGGCAAGGCTGGCCCTGTTGGTCAAGGATGCTGCAGCAGATGACGAAGGGCTTGGCTTATTGAAATGCTCTCAAAATCATCGACTGGCATGTCCGTCGCACAAGAACAGCGCAGGTTCGCGCTACGCAGGCGGAGCAGGAAGAAATTGGTCAAATAGAATGCGGAGAACCTCCACCATTCACCCCATGAGCACCTACGTCGCACTGTTGAACTTCACCCAGCAGGGTTTGCAGAACATCCACGAGTCACCCCATCGGGCGGGAGCATTCAAATCCGCCGCAAGGAGAGCAGGATGCAAAATCACACAACTGTTGTGGACGCAGGGAGCACATGATGGCGTGATCCTGTTTCAAGCCAAAGACGACGCAGCGGCCACGGGACTGATGCTGACGCTGTCCGCGTTGGGCAATGTCCACACGACGACGATGCGCGCCTTCGATGCCGCCGAGTTTGCTGCTATCGTGGAGAAAGCACCAAAGATGTAGCGTGAATCTTCGGACATGACGGTTGTCATCGGGGGCAAAGTCCACATCTTACCTGCATGAAACCGAGGACCTTTGAACTCCGGGGGCTGCCTGCACTGCTAATGCTGGGAGTGTTGGTGATCGTTGCCATCGGCCTCATCGCGTTGGTGCTCATGGTCGGTGCAGCCGTGGCGGTGGCCGGGCTGGCGCTTTCGGCCGGTGCGGCGTTGTTTTATGCGCTGCGGCGCAAGCTGTCGCCCGGCACCAAGCTTGATGTCTGGCATGAGGTGGAGCAGCCGTCTGCGACTGCGTCACTCGAGGTGCGGGAGATCGAGGTGGAAGTGCTGCCGCAGAAGGAACGGTGAGCCGCAGCTTTCACGCGCAGTAGTCACGAAACAGGCCGCCCATCATGCAGCCGAGCTGGTTGCCAGGAGCGAAGTTGCCACGCGTGTAGAGCACGATCGCGTAGGGCGTGTTGTGGTGGTAGAAGAACAGGGACTCGTGATCCCATTCACCGTAGTTGCCGGTCTTGCCGCCGATGTAGGTGATGCTGGCGGGCATGACCCAGCGGCCGAGGCCGTATTGATCGCGCCGCATGGCTTCGAGCAGCAGCTCGCAGCCGTAATCGAGCCGATAGTTCACGCAGCGCTCGTAAAATTCGGCGTAAAAGCGTGGCGATTGCCTGTTGTTGATGATCTCGACATTCGGCAGGTTGTATTTCCACTCGAAGTTCCGCTCATCCTCCGGCGTGATGCGGGCGAGCAGGTAGAACCAGGAGGCGTTGATGCTCTGATCACAGGCATAGACGACATGTTGGAATTCTTCGCGGGTGAGGTTGCCACGGCGTTTCTCCAACAGAACTGCCGACACCGCCGGTTTGGGCATGGAACCACCGACGAAGAGTTGATCGGCCTGAAATTCGGCGAGGTAGCGGCCCGTGGCGAGGTTTTTGACCGCGTAACCAATGCGCGGATCACGCCGATGAGCGCGATACGTTTGCTCCATGCTGGTGGTCCATGGCCTGCCATGCGCGCTGTGCGAGCGGAAGCGCAAACGGGCACCTGAGGCGAGAAAACGATTGTGATATTCCCACTGCGCCCGTGTTTTGCGCGCTGAAACGCCAAGCACCGAGCTGGATGGAACGGCGCAACCTGCGAGTGTCAGCGGCAAAGCGGCCAAGGCACGGCGCAACCACAGGCGACGTGTCTGCGCAGGCGATGGTGGCAGGTATTCTGACATCGGCGGCAAAATGTTCGCTGTTGGGCATGCTGCCAGAAAGAAAGTGTCAGAAGATTGTGCATGATACGCGGTGTGATCAAGCCTTGGCAGCCTCTTTCTCGCAGCGCTTGCGAATGACCTCGAGGATCGAGCCTTGAATCTGATTCATGACCCATTCGCTCCACCAGCCAGCGTACCAATTGAACCGCGTCGAAAGCCGGTGGGTGCTGGAGAGGTGCAGGAGGCAGGTGCCATCGTTGCGCGGTTCGATCTCATAGGTTCCATCGAGAACATCGTAAAAGCGACCACCGACGATGATGTGTTCATCAAACGCAGTATGCGGAATGAAATCAGGATCGGCCTTGATGGTGAAAGAGAGCTTTTTCGCGGGTTCCCAGTGTGTGACGATTTCAAAGAAGGACACGTCGCGCTCGAACGTGGCGTGACGACGACCGCCGATGCCTTGTTTGTCGATCGTTGCGGCGATCGGACGCGGAAAACCGATGTGGTAGATCCATTGGGCAGGCAGTTCGTCGTTTTTGATCGTGGGCACTTCATAGATCTGGTTCCAGATCGTTTCAGGCGATGCACGAATCGTCACGGCGTTCTGCATCACTCGCGTTTCATGCGGTGCCTGCCACATCTGCTCGATGGGTGCGATGGCGTAGGGCAGGAGGACAAACAGAGTGACGCACACGCGGTCACGTCCTGATCGGTTCAGAACCCAGCTCATGATCCAGCCACCGAGCAGCGCCATAATCATTAAAATGGGGCTGGCCACGACCAGACAAATTGCCGCTTCCATGCCGAGCAAGAAAGCCAGCACGGACAGCCCCGCAATCAACAGGGGAGGCGCAGCCAGTGACCAAAAGCGACCTGGTTTGCCGAACTTGAACCCTAGAAAGCACACCAGCGCTCCAAAGGCGAAGGGCATAGAAAAAAGAAATGCACCCGAGACGATGGGAAACAGATCATCCAGGTTCGGCCGGGTGAACATCAACCAACTTCCCAAGGCATAGAAAGTTGCGATGGCAACGATGATGAGAGCCTGACGTCGGGTGGCAGCCATGATGATGAAGGCTTCCATTCATCGAGCCAAACGCGAACAAAAAAAGGGACGCCTCGCGGCGTCCCTTCGTGGTTGATCGTGATGTGAGGCTTGGATCGCGGCTTACTGGCCGCCCGGACGCCATTCTTCGGTGGCGAACTTGAAGGCCTGCTCCAGACCGACGAGGTCGGTGCTGGGGCGGAGGGCTTCGAAGGCCTGGCTTTCCTTGGCGATGTCGGCTTCGCTGTAGTTCATGGCCTTGATGGAAAGGCCGATGCGGCGCTCCACCTTGTCCACTTTGATGACGCGTGCTTCCACTTCGTCGCCCACGTTGAGCTTGTCCTTGACCTTCTCGATGCGGTCCTCGCTGATCTGCGAGATATGCACGAGGCCGTCGATGTCGTCTTCGAGTTCGATGAAGGCGCCAAAGCTGGCGATCTTCGCCACGCGGCCCTTCACGACGTCGCCCACCTTGAAGCGGGTGTCGATGATGGACCTTGGGTCGGTGTCGAGCTGCTTCATGCCCAGGCTGATGCGCTGGTTGGCCTTGTCGATGCCGAGCACGACTGCATCCACTTCCTGACCCTTCTTGAGGAGTTCGGATGGGTGGTTGATCTTGCGTGTCCAACTGAGGTCGGAGACGTGGATCATGCCGTCGATGCCTTCTTCCAGCTCCACAAACGCACCGTAGGCGGTGAGGTTGCGAACGGCACGCTTCATCGTGGTGCCGATCGGGTAACGCGCGTCGATATCGTCCCAAGGGTTCGTATCGAGCTGACGGACGCCGAGGCTGATCTTGCGTTCTTCCTTATTGATGCCAAGGACAACGGCGTTGACTTCCTGACCCACGGTGAGGACATCGGAAGGACGCGCGATGCGCTTCGTCCAGGAGAGTTCGGAGACGTGGATGAGGCCTTCGACGCCTTCTTCCACTTCCACAAACGCACCGTAGGCGACGAGCTTCGTGACCTTGCCGTGGACCGAGTGGCCGACGGGGTAACGTGCTTCGATGTTTTCCCACGGGTTGTTTTGAAGCTGCTTGAGACCGAGGGAGACGCGTTCTTTCTCGCGATTGACCTCAAGAATCTGCACTTCGATCTTCTGACCGATGCCGAGAAGTTCGGAAGGATGGTTGAGGCGGCCCCAGGACATGTCCGTGATGTGGAGCAGTCCGTCCATGCCGTTGAGATCGACGAACGCACCGAAGTCGGTGATGTTCTTGACGATACCGATGACCTTGTCGCCAGGGGTGACGCCATCGAGGAACTTCTGGCGCTGTTCGGCACGCTCGGCCTCGATAACTTCGCGGCGGGAGAGGACGATGTTTTTGCGCTCGTCGTTGATCTTGACGATCTTGAACTCGAACACCTTGCCGACGTACTCGTTGAGATCCTTCGGCGGGATGATGTCGATCTGGGAGCCGGGGAGGAAGGCTTCGACGCCGACGTTGACCATGAGGCCGCCTTTGACGACGCTCTTGATCTTGCCTTTGACGAGGCCGCCGTCTTTGAAGACGGTGTAAATTTTTTCCCAGTTCTGGCGGTGGGCGGCCTTCTCCTTGGAGAGGACGACCATGCCTTCGTCGTTTTCGAGGCGCTCGAGGAGGACTTCGACCTCATCGCCGACCTGGATGTCTTCGTCTTCGAATTCGTTGGATGGGATGGCCCCTTCGGACTTGTAGCCGATGTCCACGAGGACGACCTGCGGTTTGATTTCGAGGATCTTGCCTTTGACGATGGATCCTTCGGAAAGTTCGCGGAACGATCCTGCGATCAGTTCGGCGAGAGTTGCTGTGGCACTCATTTAATGTTGTTACGGGTTGCGAGTGTTAGGATAAACCGCACGCAAACCTCCACTCCTGAGGCGCACGACGGGCTTTTGTCCCGCAGAACCCAAGGCTCCCGGACAAGAGGGCCGCCATAGTCGGGAAAGTACGGCGTTTGGCAAGGGGGAAGACGGGGAAAAATGACGGGGGCATGCCCAAGTCTGTATGCTGGGCCGGTAATGGTTCTATTTCGTGGTGATCCGCCACAAGCGCGCGGTTTTGTCGAAGCTGCCGGTCATCAGCATCTGGCTGTCCGCACTGAACACGGCGGCGCGGACGGGGCCGCCATGCTGGAGCGGTTCGCCGCCGGCTTTGCCAGTCGCGGCATCCCAGACGTGGGCCGTGTTGCCATAGCAGCCGGTCGCGGCCCATATGCCATCAGGGCTGAGAGCGATGCCATGCACGGCCGCTGGATGCATCAGCACGGGGCCGTGTGGCACGATTACCGCGTTGTCTTCGGCACGCAGCATTGGCTGACATGGCAGGAGAGTGGTGAGGGCAAGAATAGCGAGGTGTTTCATGAGGGGTGGCTGACCTCAGCCGTCGTTTCTGCCAGCCGCACTTCAAACACGGTCGCATCTTCGCGTGAACTGACCAGCCGCAGGTCGGCACCGTTCGCACGGGCGAGTTCGGTGGCGATGTTGAGGCCGAGGCCGAAGCCGTCGGTTTTGCGATTGTGGGCCTGGTCGCCACGGAAGAAACGCTCGAACAAGCGTTGCTGATTTTCCTCGGAGATGGCGGGGCCGGTGTTGATGATGGTGAAGGCGATTTGCGAATCCTGTTGCGAGAGCTGCAGTGTGACGCGGCCTTGAGGGCGGTTGTATTTGATGGCGTTGCTCAGCAGGTTTTGAAACACCTGCCGTAGCAGCGCACGATCGGCATTCACTTCGATGTTGGACGCGATGTGATGTTCCAGCGTGAGGCCGGCCTGCTCGCAGAGAATTTCAGCGTCTTCGATGAGACGTGTGAGGTCGGTGCTGAGGTCGTAGGTCTCGGGATGCGTGGGCAGACGTCCAGCATCGGCTTGTGAGAGCAGCAGGAGGCTTTGGGTGATTTGTTTGAGACGGGTGGCTTCTTCAAACAAGGAAACAAAGCGCTCGTGCTCACTGCTGCCGGGCGCGGAATGGCGTACGGCGTCATCAAGGTCGGCAAGCATGATGGCGAGCGGGGTTTTGAGCTCGTGCGAGGCATCGGCAGTGAAACGCACGGCCTGCTGGAAGCTGCCTTGCAGGCGTTGCATCATGCCGTTGAGCACGTCGATGAGCTGGGCGAACTCGCGGTTGTCATCACGCTGCAAGGGGATGCGTTCGGCGAGATCACTCGCCGTGAGATGCTGCGCGGTGCTGACAACGCGTTCGAGCGGGCGCATGGCGCGTTTGGAGGTCCACATGGCACCGAGGCCGGCGAAGGCGAGGCCAATAACACCGGCCCCGACATACCACTGCGCCATGCGATTGATCTCCGCATAGTAGTCGGTGAGCGAAAGGCCGACGAAGATGGTGTATTCCGGGCTGCTGAAGGCACCGAAGCGCCAGTCGGTGCCGCCGGAGCGTGCGGTGAACATGATGGGTTCGTGCAGCATGGGCATCTGCGGACGAAAGGGCAGGCCCTGTTCAGGAGGGGCGCTCAAATCGGGCGGAAGACCGAGCAAATCGTCGAAGTCTGCCTCACGCCGTGGCCGCCGTGGGCCTGGTGGGCCTGGTGGGCCGCCGGGCTGCGGCTGTGGAGGCACACGGCTGATTTCTTCAGCGGTGGGGAAGCAACTGCGAAAGTACACATCGAGATCCTTGGGCGCATTGGGTGTGGCGAAGATGGTTTTGCCCTGGCGGTGCTCCTGCACGACGAGCACAGCCTGCGCAGCTTGCGAAGGTGAGGAACCGAACACGAGATCAGAGATGATCTTGAACTCGTCATCTGCGGTGTAGGGATCAATGCGGTTCCACACACGTTGCGCTGGCGCGATGATGCGGTCATCAACACTGCGTTCGAGGATCTGACTGGCATACCACCACGCGGCGCTGCCAAACGCCGCGACGAGCGCACCGGCGACGAGCATCGTCTGCAAGGCCAGACGAAGACGGAAGCTGCGGGTGTTGGCGGGAGCGTGCATGAAGGAGAACACGGCGAATCTCACGCGGAGACGACAGCACGCACGAAGATAAATGGCTTTTAATGATGAGCCACAGGGTGGCGTCATGCATGGCGGCTCCAATACCCGCATGAACACCGTGCCTGCCGCCAGTTACACGACCAACTCATCCACCCAGGCTGATGCCGCCGCGCTCTATCGCCGCCACTGGCCGGCGCTCTGCGCGTTTGCACGGGCCAGAGGCTGTGAGACACACGATGCGGAGGACGCGGTGCAGGAGCTGTTTGCCAAACTCGTGGCGCAAGGCCAGCACGAGCGTGCCGCGGCCATCTTTGATCATGGCGAGCAGGCGGCGTTTTTGTTGGCACGCCTCCGCACGCATTTGATCAAACGCTGGCAGCATCGCACTCGACAGCGGCGAGGTGGTGGTGTGGTTTGTTTCTCACTGAGCGATGAAAATGGTGAGAACATCGACGTGGCAGACACGCATGCGACACCCGACCGCGAACTCGACCGCAACTGGGCCAGGAGCGTGATCGACCGTGCGTTGAACTGCATCAGTCTGGAACTGCAGGCACAGGGGCGTGGCGATGTGTGGGGCTGCCTGGAAAACAACGTGATCGAGGGCACTCGTGCCGAGCGTCCGCAAAGCGGCGCGCTGCGGACGGCGCTGCATCGTGCCAGGAATCGTCTGCGGGTCATTCTCAGCGAACAGTTGCGCGGAGCATGTGGTGACGACGCCTCCCGCACGCTGCATGCGGCGCTGGCATGAGGGATTGAGCCGGGGTGGGCCAAGGCGGCTGAACAGAAATGGCACTGGCGTGTCTTAGAATCCGCCCGCCCCCGCTACTTCTTTGATTGACGGGCGTTTAGGGCGCACCCAACCTCGCCGCCCTTTTCCCGTTTCGATTCAACCCGCCTTATGCGCTCCTGTTCTCCCGCCCACAAGGGTGTTCGCACGTTTTTCTTCAGCCTTTTTGCATTGGCCTTTACCAGCGCTGCTGTGGCGGCACCGAATGCGCCAACTTATCTGGCCGCACGTGCAGAGACCAGCACCAGCGTTGTGCTTCTTTGGAATGATAATTCCGCCGACGAGACTGGTTTTGAAATTCAGTACAACACGGGTGGCGGTTGGATTTCATTTGGCACCGTACCTGCCAATCAAACTGGTGTCGGTCTGAGCACACCAGCAGCATTTTCAGCACAGTACCAAGTCCGGGCGTTCAACGGCAGCGGTAACTCGGCCTTCACCCCGATTGTTACCTGCACCCAAGCCTCATTCAATGCACCCGGCAGCTTGAACGGGCTTGTGACGGGCGAATCTGTTCTCATCACTTGGGCTGACAACGCCACGACCGAGACCGGCTGCGAAATTGAGACCCGGCAGCTTCCGAGTGGCAGCTTCAGCCTGCTGGGCGCGGTGGGGGCGAATATCGTGGTGGTGGACTTGACCGGCTCTCTGGTGCCAGGCGTGAGCCACGAGGTACGCGTGCGCACGCGTTCCGGCGCTTCCGCACCCTATACGTACACGGGATACTCTAGCCCGGTCACCGTCAGCCCGCAGTTCATCGCACCCACCGCTTTTGCCGCCACTGTGCAGAGCGAGACTGCGGTGGCGTTTTCCTGGGCGGACAATTCCAGCGTCGAGGGCGGTTACGAGGTGCAGTACAGCCCGGCCGGCGCCAACACCTACACCTCTCTGGTCGTTGTCGGTGCCAACACTACGAGCACCACTGTCAGCAACCTGACGCCGGGGCAATCCTATGATTTTCGTGTTCGGGCGGCGTATGGTTCCAACGGTTCCGGTGGCTTCCTGAGCGCTTCGGCATTTTCATCTGTGCTGACCAGAACCATGAAAGACGGCTTCACCAGCGGCACCGCCCCGCCCATCTTTTACAATCAGGCGTTTTCGTATCAAGCGGTGGTCAGCACCGGATCCTCCCGCAGTTCGTGGAGCATTACGGGTTTGCCGGCTGGCCTGACCTTTAATAGTTCGACTGGAGCAATCACTGGCACGCCCACTGTCACGGGTGCCTTCAACTGCCCCATGTCCGCCACCTTTGCGAACGGTTGGACGGCCAACAATACGCTGCAGCTTCGTGTGATACGAGCACCAGGAGCGCCGGTCTCCGCGACGGCGATCGGTACGCAGACTCTCACTGCGGGCGGGAACACTTCCGTAGCGCTCACGGACAAGTTCTCTGACCCGGACTCCGAATCCGCCGTGCGCATCGTCACGAACGTCGGGACGATGGACTTCATCCTCTACAACTCCGCCACCCCACAGGCCGTCACGAACTTCCTGAGCTATGTGAATGCAGCGGTCAACAACTACAACGGTGCGGTCTTCCATCGTTCGGTCTCCGGCTTCGTGGCGCAGGGCGGCGCTTTCAAAGTGCAGTCCGCACCGAACAACTTCAGTGTGACGCCTACCAGCGCCTCGCCGACAAACGAACCTGGCATCTCGAATCTACGCGGCACCGTGGCCATGGCCAAGATCGGGGGCAATCCGAATAGCGCCACGAATCAGTTCTTCGTGAATCTGGGCAACAACAGCAGCAATCTCGACCGCGATAGCGGCAGCCCGAATGCGAACGGCGGGTTCACCGCCTTCGCCCGCGTGGCGGGGAACGGCATCACCGTGGCCGACGCCATCGGCAACCTCCCAACCGCAACCTACTCCGTGAATCTTGGCGGAACCCCCACGAGCATGGATAGTTGGCCGCTCACCTCCGCCAGCGCTGCCATGGACACGACCAAAGTGGTCTCCATCACCTCGGCGGCACCGGTGGCTGTTTTGAGCTACAGCGTTACCGGGAACACCAACTCCGCCGTCGCCAGCGCCACGATCAGCGGCACGAACGTGCAGATCAATGCACTCGCTGGTGGTCAGACCAGCGTGACTGTCACTGCCACGGATCTTGATGGCAGCACGGTGTCGCAGAACTTCACCGTGACGGTGAATCAAACACCGGCCTTCACCAACGGCCCGCCACCGAACACCGCCGTGGTGGGCACGGCCTATAATTTTGCCTACACCACCACCGGCTTTCCAGCGCCGACGTTTTCCACCTCCGGCACCCTGCCACCTGGCTTGAGCTTGAGCACTGCGGGTGTGCTTAGCGGCACGCCTACAACGCCGGGCACCTACTCGGGCATCGTCGTCACCGCCAGCAACGGCATCGGCGTCGCACCCACGCAGACGATCAGCATCACGGTCAATCAGGTGCCCGTGATCACCAGCGCCGCACCACCGTCTGCAGGAGTGCTCGGCACCGCCTATAACCACAGCTATGCCGCCACGGGTTCGCCCGTGCCGACTTACAGCATGACCGGCACCCTGCCGCCAGGGCTGTCGCTGAGCACGGCGGGGGTGATTTCGGGCACGCCCACGGCGGTTGGCACCTTTATGGGGACGGTTACCGCCACCAACGTCGCTGGCACATCGCCACAGGCATTCAGCATCACCATCAATCAGGTGCCTGCGTTTACCAATGGGCCGCCGCCCGGCACCGGCGTGTTCGGCACCGCATACACGACCTTCACTTACACGGCCTCCGGCTCACCTGCGCCGACCTTCAACGTCACCTCGGGAGCGTTGCCCACTGGTTTGAGCTTGAGCACGAGCGGGGTGATCACGGGCACACCGACGGCGGCAGGGACATTCACCGGAACGGTGACCGCCAGCAATGGCATTGGCACGGCGGCCACGCAGGATTTCAGCATCGTTGTTGCCAAAGCCGCCGCCACGGTCTCGCTAGGCAGTCTGGCACAAACCTATGACGGCAGTGCAAAACCCGCTTCGGCGACTACCACGCCCGCTGCGCTCACGGTCAACTTCACGTACGACGGTTCGTCCACTGCACCGACAAACGCGGGAACTTACGCGGTAATTGGTACCATCAGTGATGCCAACTATACCGGCTCTGCCAGCGGCACCCTGGCGCTCGCCAAAGCCGCCGCCACCGTCACTCTCGGCAGCCTCGCACAGACGTACGACGGCAGTCCGAAGCCTGCATCAGCCACGACCGCGCCTGCGAATCTGGGGGTGAACTTCACGTACGACGGGTCGGCTACGGCTCCCACGAACGCAGGCAGTTACGCTGCGGTCGGCACCATCAGTGACACCAATTATGCCGGTTCGTCCGCCGGCACGCTGGTCATTGCCAAAGCGACAGCCGCGTTGGCCTTGAACGGGCTGCTACAGACCTATGATGGCAGCCCGAAGCCCGTTTCGGCCACCACCACGCCCTCAGGACTCACGGTGGGCATCACCTATGACGGTTCCGCCATCGCACCCACGAATCATGGCAGCTATGTCATTGCCGCCAGCATCAACCAGGCAAACTACATCGGCACGGCGGCGGGAACTCTGACCATCACGGGTCAGTCCGCCAGCGGCTGGCGCACGCAGCACTTCACCACCGAACAAATCACCGCCGGCCTGCCCGCCGATGATGCCGATCCCGATGGCGACGGCTTGAAAAATCTGATCGAATACGCCCTCGGCATGGATCCTCTGAGCCGCACCCCCGCATTGTTACCCACCCGCGATGCCAACGGCCTGACGCTGATTTTCACCCGGCCCAAAGATCTGCCGGACGTAACTTATGGTGCCGAGTCCACGGACAATCTAGGCACTTGGAATTCTGTAACCCTGGAAGTCATCACCGATGGCCCGGTGCAAACTCTGCGCGCTCGTGATCCTCTCACTACCGGCAATCCGGCCCGACGGTTCATGCGGCTGGTCTTTGAGACGTCAGTCGTTTCCCAGTGAACCGGCGTGACGTTCATTCTTTCCTGTATCAACGAAAGATGCCGCGCTTCGGCGGAGTCGCGGGCTCCTGCTGTTTTTTTAATTCCTCGGCACGCAGTTTTTCCGCCGTGTTCTTGTACCACAGCGGGCCGTTGACTTTGAAGTTGTAAATCAAGTCGCGGAAATCGTTCTTCATCTGCGGGTCGTTCATGAGCGCACCGAGCAGGCCTTTGCCCGATGAAATGTTGGCGGCGGCGCCGGCGAAGCTGTCGGCGGCTTTTTTGATGGATTTCAGCGATTCTTCGGCGGTGGTCATGGCCTTGTCGGTTTTGGCGATGACGGGATCGAGCTTGTCGAACATGGGGCCGAGTTTCTTGGAGGAGTCTTCGAGACTTTTGGAGGCGTTTTTGAAGCTGGTGGCGGCATCTTTGAGTTCGGCCAGCGCTGTTTTGAGGGTCAGGGCGTTTTCGTCGCCGAGCACTTTTTCATCGACCCGTTTGAGGGTGCTGTGGAGATGCTCCATGCCTTCGGAGAAGTTGTGGATGGTGGCGTCGGAGAGCGCGCCTTTGTTGACCTTGCCCATGGCTTCCTTGATGTCCTTGAGTGCGATTTTGACTTCATCGAGCACGACATCGACTTTTTCGCCGACGGCCTTGGCGGTGCTTTGCAAGTCGTTAAGACCACCGGCTTTTTCGCCTTCGATTACCTTGTCATAGTCGTGCGGCAGAAACACATCCGTCAGTTTACCGCTGGGTTTGATTTCGACGAGGGCATCGCCCATGAGACCGGCGGAGCCGATGCCGAAGGTGGCATCAGCGGGGATCCTAACATCTTGGAAAAGTTCGACATCGATGATGACGCCGGTGAATGTCTCATTGAGTTGGGGTTTTTTGTCCACCTTGCCGACACGTGAGCCGCCGAGGAAGACTGGCGAGCCTTCCTTGATGCCGGAGGCGTTCGCGAAGGCAACGCGGAGATGATAAGTGTCTTTGAACACTTCGCGCACGCGGCCAAATTGAAGGATGAGGCCGCCAAGCAGGAGCAGCCCGACGAACAGGAAGAGTCCGACGAGCATTTCGGTTTTTTTGTCGCTGTCGATCATGGTGGTGGCAGGTGAGGGTGAAAAAAGGTGGGATCAGCCGGTGACGTCGGAGCGGCCGTTGATGAAGTCTGTAACAATGGGGTCGGTGGAGGCGCGCAGCTCGTCAGGCGTACCGAGAAAGTGAATCTTGCCGCGGTAGAGCATGGCGATGCGGTTGGCGATCTTGAAGATGCTGCGCATGTCATGGGTGACGATGATGGAGGTGACGCCGAAGCGGCGCTGCATGCGCAGGATCATCTGGTCGATGATGTCGGAGCCGATGGGGTCGAGGCCGGAGTTTGGCTCGTCGTAGAGAATGCATTCGCTGCGGCAGATGATGGCACGGGCGATGCCGGTGCGTTTGCGCATGCCGCCGGAGAGGCTGGTGGGGTATTTGTCGAGATGTTCGGCGAGATCGACCGCCTCAAGCGCCTCCAAAACGCGCTGTTTGATCTCCTTGCGGTCACGCACGCCACTTTCCCATAGCGGAAATGCGACGTTTTCCTCCACAGTCATGCGGTCAAAGAGCGCCGCGCCTTGGAACAGCATGCTGACTTTCTGCCGGATGGGGGCCATTTCGCGTTCACCCAGGCGGTTTACATGCATGCCTGCCACAAAGACATCGCCCGCATCCGGTCGCATGAGGCCGATGATGTGTTTCATCGTCACGGTTTTACCTTCGCCGCTGGGGCCGATGAGGCAGAGTGTTTCACCGTGAAAGAGCTTGAGATCGATGCCAGAGAGGATCTCCTGGTTGCCAAAGCGTTTTTGGAGATTCCGCAGTTCGATAAACACCTCGTGCTCACTGCTTGAAGCTGCGGGCGGGGGCGCGGGTGTGCTGACGGTGGGTGTTGCAGCCATGGCTAGACGCTTCCGATCGGAAAGACGTAGTTGAGCAGGATGGAGAGGAAAAAATTGACGATGAGCAGGACGAGCGAGGAGATGACCACCGCGCGCGTGGTGCCCAATCCAACACCGACGGCGCCATTTTCCGCCGCCAGTCCCTGATGGCAGGAGATCAGGGTGATGAGCATGCCGAAGACAAAGCCTTTGATCATGCCGATGGAGAGATCTTCCATGTTCGTGTGGTCGAGCATGTGGGTGAGATACCACGATGAGGGCATGTCATAACCGAAGCTGGTGACCATGTAGGATGCGATGAGGCCAAAGGAGATGCTCTCCGCCACGAGGAAGGGCATGGAGATCATCATGGCAAGAAAGCGCGGCAGCACGAGATAATCGACTGGGTGCACGCCCATGACGCGCAGGGCATCCACCTGCTCGGTGACTTTCATGGTGCCGATGTCCGCCGCCATCGCCGCACCCACGCGACCAGCGACCATCAAACCGGCCAGCACGGGGCCAAGTTCACGGCACAGAGCCACGGAAACGACCGCGCCGACGGTGGTTTCAAAGCCGAACTCCTTGAACTTCGCGTAGCTTTGAAAGGTGAAGACGGCACCTGTGAACGCACCCGTGACAATGACGACTGCCTGCGAGCCATAACCGATGGCGACGATTTGCTGTGCCACCAGCCGCAAGCGCCATACCCGTGAACGCACGGCGGTCATCAACTCACCCACCAACGCGGTGAGCTGTCCGAGGTAGGTCAGAAAGTGAAGAAAGGTGCGACCCGGAAGAGTCAGCAGGCCGGAGGGGAAATCCATCGCGTGCCATCATCGCATGTTGTGACACGAAGGCAAATCACGGAACCGTTGAGCAGGAAATGAAAAGCCCCGTCTGGAATTCAAGCCAGACGGGGCAAAGATGGACGAGCAGCAATGAAAACGAGGATGTGTGCTACTGCGGCGGGACTCGGAAGAGCTTGCCGGTATAGGGACATTTGACTTCCATTCCGACGGGCAGTCCGGTGACGTCCACCAACTGATGTTTGGCTGCAAACGGGCTGTTCACGAATCCTGGTCGTCCGGCGATGGGAGCACCATAAGGCAGTTCAACGACTGGGCTGGAAGCCGGAGCGGGGGTAGTCGAAGGCGGCGGCGTGGTTGGCGTGGAGGGCGTGGCATTGTTCATCGCAGCCACATTGCTGTTCGGAGCCACCGGTGCGGTGCGGGGGCGTTCAGGAGCAACGGACGGCTTGGTGCGATTGGGAGCCGGAGTAGAAGCTAGATTTGAGGTGGTCGCCGTCACACTGCCCGGCACAAGGAAGGGGCGCTGTGTGTAAGGACAGACCACCTTGGATCCGGCGGACATGCCGCGCACATCGACGAGGCGGGGAGGATTGGTAAAGGGTGTCCTCACATAACCAGGAAGATCAGGCACTGTTTGGGCAACAGGCATCGTCGATGCGTTAAGCATGGACGGGGGTGGGGTGGACGGACGCTCAGGGCCAACACTGGCGGTCGCGGGCGTCTGAGTGGCGGCAGTGTTTTGTACCAGCACCTGCGGATTAGTTGGAGAACCCAGCGGCGCATTGTCCCTGGAGGTGCAGTAGGAAATCAGACCCCTGGTTTGAATTTGCTGCCAAGCCTGACGGGGCGGAACAGCGCAGGAAGCAAGCAGGCCAGCCGCGAGGCAGGCTGCAGTGAGACGTACCGTGGAATAGGATGCTTGTGACATGGGCGTTACGGTTAATTTTTGAATTAGCGCTCTCATTTTAACGATCTTTTTAAATTATGCAACAACAAGGATGGTAATGCTGCGAAACAAAAACAACTTTCACTAAATTATCCATAAACAAAGACTATTCTTGTGTCTTCATCAGGGACGCGCTCTCACTCCTCATGCAATGGCGCATCATCACTGTCGGAAAGCCCGGTCACTCTTGGGTGAAGGATGCTCTGGCCATGTATTGGAAACGGCTTCAACATTATGCACGCTTCGAACATGTCGTGATTAAAGAGGGGCCCCTGCCACAGGTGGAAAGCCAGATCGCAACCGCCTGCGTCGGCGCTCATTGTGTTTTATTGGACGAGCGTGGCAAAGCAATGCGTAGCTTTGAGCTGGCCAAATGGATCGAGCAGGAAGAAATTTCCGGTCGCAAGCGGATATGTATCGTCATCGGTGGCGCAGAGGGTCATTCACAGCAATTCCGTGACCATGCAAAAACCTGCTGGTCTCTTTCGACGCTGACCATGCAGCATGACATCGCTCTCGTCGTGCTTGTGGAGCAACTGTATCGCGCATACAGCATCACGCGCGGAGAGCCCTACCACCGTGAGTGATTGCCCGAAAATTTCTCCGCTGATGAAGCTTGCCACTCGGCGTGTTTATTGCTGAATTGAGTCGCAGTTCTTCGTATTTTCACCTTGTTGAGAACTTAAGAGAGGCTAATTTTTAAAACTTCTCACATAAACCCTGCAATGTCTTCCTCTGTGCTCAAAAACGTCATTCAACCCAAGGCGCAGACGTCATCTGCGGAAAAATTGGGTGAGGATGTGCGTCCACCACAAGTTGCAACATCTGCATCCCATTTTGCTTCTGCTATCACTCACGAATCGACCAAAACCGAATCAGAAGACATGGAACTGGTGCTTGGTGTCCTGGTGGAAAACGCCCCGGTGGCGATGGCCATGTTTGACCGGGCCATGCGCTACATGCTCGCCAACCGCCAGTGGATTCATGAGTTTGGGCTGCAGCAGGTGCAGCCCCTCGTCGGCAGGAGTCAGTATGAAATTTTTCCCGGACTACATCCTGGCTGGAGACAGGTTTATGAACGTGCGTTGCAGGGACACATCGTCCGCAGCGAGCATGACGCCGTCAGCGGACCGGATGGCCGTCATTTGGTTTATCGCTGGGAAGTTCGCCCATGGCGTAAGAAGCGTGATGCCTCAGTCGGTGGCTTGATGGTCACCTGCGAGAAGTTCAGTTCGCCACACGCTTCTGCTGAGACTGAGACCGGGGTTGTTTCCTCGTTGGCAGACAAAGAAAGCAGCCAGACGGCAAAGAAAGCACCGGATCTGCTCGACTGCACCATGCCCATGCTCGTGCTGGATGTTCAAGGGGTGATTCAGCGTGCCAATGTCGCCGCTGCCCACCTAACTTTGGATAAGGGCATTCAGGAGGGCACGACCAGCTTCTGGGAAATCTTTGGTGAAGGCCGCGACTTCACCGCCCTGCGGCAGCAAACGCTCGAAACACTCGGCAAACTGGCTGACGGAGAAGATGGCGCACCTACTTGCATCACCACGCGGTCAAACGCCTCTGCGGACCGCGCCTCGCCTTCTCGCTGGCTCGTCTCCACTCTGGCGCACAAAGGTGCCGATGACTCCCCACCTCAGTTCATGCTCATGGGACTTCCGCCCCAGGTTGCGGCTGAAACTGTGACGCGCGTGACATTTCAAATGCCAACGCCGGTTCCTGCAGCGGCTCCTGTCGCGGTCTCCCCTCCAGCGAATGATGGTGTTTTGCAGCGCATGGAGGACGAACTTTCTCGCGCCCGACAGGAACTGCGCACTCTTACCGAGGCTCAGCACGCGTTTGGCAAACGTGAAACACGCCTGCGCACTTATCTTGAAGGCGTTCCCTGTGGCGTTTTCGTTCTCGATGAGCGTGGTGCTCCCGTGTTCCAAAACGAACGCCTCGCCAAGCTGCTCGGGCGTCCGCTCGAAAAAGATCAAACCGTCGAAAGCTGGCTCGCCCACGCGTGCCCCACCGACGAACATCGTGAGCAGGTCACACTCGCCTGGCGAGAGAGCGTCTGGCGTCGTCAGCTCACCCGCACCGTGTCCCTCGCCACAGCGGATGGTTTGCTCAAAGAGCTTGAGTTTCATCCCATCGCACTGCCTGGTGGCGGTTTGCTTGTCAGTATTCAAGACGCCACCGAGCATACGCGGCATGAAGAACAGCTCCGCAGCATGGAGGCTAAGCTGCGCACGCTGCTGCAGGGCAGCCCCATCGCCATCGTTCTCACCGACAAGGCCGGCGTCATCTTTGAAGTCAATCAGCACGCGGAATCCCTGCTCGGCCAGGCCAAATCCGAATTGCGCCGCTATCCGCTCGATGCCTGGCTCGATCCTGACAGCGCCACCGCCCGGCGTGACGCCCTGCGTGGCTTGCAGCACAGCGGCAGGCAGGCCGAGGCGCTCGGCGTTCGCATCAAACGCGTCGATGGCTCCTTCTCCAATGCCATTCTGCACCTCGCCACTGTGCCAGACGCACAGGGCGAAACGCATTGCACGATTCATTACCTCCAAGAGGTCACGGCACCCGAAATCATACCCGCACCGGCTCCCGTTTCGCCAAGTACTGCCACGCCATCTACCATCACGCAGCAAACGCCGGCAATCCTCCTCACGACCGATGCCAATGGCCGCATTCGCACCTGGACCGAGCAGGCGCAGCAAATCTTCGACCTTGATGCCGCTACTGCCATCAGTCGGCCGCTGCATCAGTTCTTTCAACCCTCCGACTCCACCGGTTTCTTTGCCGATCTCACCCAGCAGGCCGTTGATCCGCAAAACGTCGTAGAGCGGCCATTCTACGGCGGCAATGGCAAACGCGGTGCTGTGAAAGTCAGTGCTCGCATGCTTGATGATGGTGGCTTTGAACTCACCACTCACATCGCCCAGCAAGCCGCCGCACCAACATCGCATGCCTTGAAAGCAGCGGTGCCGCTCGCCTTCCAGGTTGTCTCGCCCTCCAGCCAGCGCTGGCCCGTGGTCGATCTCGAGCGTGAAAAACTCCTGCTCACCGAGACGCATCATCGCATCAAGAATCATCTCCAGATCATCTCCAGCCTGCTGAACATGCAGATCAATGGCGTGAGCGATCAGGATGCGCGTGACGCCCTGCGCTCCAGCCAGAGCCGTGTGCGTGCCATCGCCGCGCTGCACCAGCATCTTTATCAGGTCGCACTGGGGAAGGGCGACACGTTCAGCGATTTCACGCGTGATCTCGTCGCGCATCTGCGTGAGTGCTACGAACTGACCACAGAACAGATCAGCGTGCGGTTGGAAATCCAGGAAGGCCCCATCCAGCAGGAATGGCTCATGCCGCTCGCCCTCACGCTCAATGAAGCGCTCTCCAACAGCTTTGAGCACGCTTATCCACATGGCCGCCAGGGACAGATCACCGCCACGCTGAACTATACGCAGTCCTGTGGCGAACTCGTCATCAGTGACGACGGCGTCGGCCTGCCGCCCGACTTTCATCCGGGTGAAGGCACCGGTCTCGGTCTCAAAATCCTCGCCGTCTTCGCCGAGCAGATGCGCGGTCAGCTTTTCGTGCAGGGCAATCCCGATCAAGGCACTGAAATCAAGCTGCGCTTCCCGCTCGCTTCGTCGGAAGGATAAAACTTTGGCGCAGCACATTCCTTTTGCGAAATGCCGGGTCTCCCGTGACAATGTCGTGTGCGTGTCATGACCACGGCCTCTGGGTGCCTCCTTGCGTTCCTCGCGCTGGGCCTCAGCACCATCTTCGCGCAGCCCGTCACCACGCGCACCGATAACGTCGCCAAGCTGCTCAACGAGTGGTTCGTGAACGGCACCGCCGCCGGACTCAAGGCCATCACTTATGAAAATCGCGACGGCCAGCACTCACCGCTAAACACGGCGCAGTATCCGCTGCTCCAAATTTTCAAAGGTGCCGAGAATGACAAAGGTGCTGCCACGCAGCTTCGTCCGCAGCCCACCTTCGGCAACTGCTCCATGGCCTCCGCCGCTACCCAGCTCGGCTGCCTGCCGCGTCTCTACATGATGGACCCTGGTGGCAACCGCTTCCTCGCCCAGCAGTATCTCTCCAACAACCTCTTCATCTATCCCGAGCATCAAGATTACGACATCGGTGCCAATGGCAGCGGCGGTGGTTACGGCGATCTCCTGCCGCTTAACACACCGACCCTGCTCATCTCCCAAGGCTCTTCCTACACCGACCAGCCCTTCTTGCAGGCGCTGCTCTCCGCCACCGCCGCCTTTCCTCCCGACACGCAGAAGCTGCTCATCGAGAAAAAACTGCTCATGCCCACGCTGCAGTCCATCTTTCGGCGCTCGAACAAAACGGTTCAAACACCGGAAGACTACTTCACCGGTAAAGCGCATCCGCCTGTTTTCGACAGCACTCAAATCGACGAAGAAAAAATGGTCCGCATCGCGCATGACATGACGCCGGAGAAAATCCCGCCGCTCGTCCTGCTGCAAGTCATCGAAGAAACCAAGATCGAAGCCGGCAAAAATTACTTCGAACTGTCCGGTTCCTATCCTTGGCAGCTTACCGACACACCCGTCTCCATCGCCCGCATCCTGCGTGGCAACGAAGCCGAGCACGGCATGCTCATCGGTTTCGACAAAACGCTCAACCCGATCAAGGCTCCGCTGCAAATGCGCGCCACCGTGCTGCAAGGCGATCCGCGCTTTGTCCGCATCGAGTCCGCTCCCGGCGGCAATGTCATGCGCCTCCGCGTTCGCTGGCAGCCGCCCGTCATCGCCGCCACCGGCATCCGCAGCCATCGCATCGACATCGGCATCTTCGCCGACAACGGCGCCAGCATCAGCGCCCCCTCAATCATCAGTTTCTACATGCTACCTAACGAGATGCACTTCTACGATGAGCAGGGCCGCGTTGCCGAAATCCATTATCAAACTCACAATCCTGATTTCGGTCTCCCCGTCGCCGACACCGACCAGCGATGGCTCAAGATCCTCCTCGCCTTCAGTTTGAAGGACACCAACCTGCGTGGACGTCTCCTCGATCAAATCCTCACGCCAGCAGAACGCAGCGGCCTGCAAAAACACTATCTCGCCCTCAACCCGCAGCTTGAGGCCCTCACTGCGGTCGAACGCGACGACAAACGCAAAGACGAAGCCACCAAGCTTCGCTCCAAACTCAGTGAAGCCATCAGCACCGCACTGAAAACACGCATCGACGAAAAATCCGAGTTCACCGTCCGCACCACCATCGAAAAAGTGCTTCACGCCATCGCCAGTTTTCATCCCTTCTACCTCGGTTCCCAGCGCGAACTCGACGCCCTTGCCACCACCTCGCCGAAGTCCACCGCCGTCGCCGATGTCCGTGCCGATCTTCATCGCCTCATCATGCAGGGCGTCCTCGTTGAGCAGGCCTCCGGCCAGATCGACACCATGTCCCCGCCCGATAAGCTCTCCCTTGGCGAACGCTACATGCTGCGCGGCCTCAATCTCACGCTACTGAGCCAGGTTCTTTTCGCCGACGTCCTCGAACGCTCCACCGCACCCGCCTACGTCAGCCCGCGCCTCACCACCCCCAAGCAATGGCGCGATGTCTATCGTTACGATCCCGACTCTGGCGCACTCCAAGGCTGGATTCGCTACACCGGTGCCCGCATCGCCAACTTCGACGCCGAAGGCCGCTTCCTCCCTGACGGCCCCAAGGGCAAAGCCGTTTCCGTCATTTACACCAAAGACGAAAACGGTTCACTCATCTGGCAACCCCAGGCCGAACCCGCTGTTGTCTCACCGAAGTGACGCATCTGCCGCAGAGCGGCACCCGTCTCGTAGCCCGGCCTTTCAAGGTCGGGATTCAAGCCAGCACCGAGTCATTCATCACACTGCGTCGCAGCGCGACGCTCGAAACCGCTCATTCCACCCCACCATCATCATTCCCATTCAATCATAACTCAACACATCGTGCATCTTCCACGACGCCGTTCCTCTCCCCTGCCCTTCTTCACTCCACATCCGCAAATCCATCGCCTCAAACGGCTCCAGCCACTTCAACGCCGTCTTCAACCCGTCCGCTCCACCATTCTGCGCACGCACCGTCGCAAACGCCTTCAAAAACTCCCGCAGCTTCGTGAAGTTCATCCTCATCCGCATACCTGCGGCTAATGGAGAACCTGGCTGCCTTAGCATTTCCGCAAATCGATGCTGTTGCGCTTGCGAAGTCCCCAGCATGAACAACTTCTCCGCCAGCGAAGCACACGGCACCAAGTCTTCCGATTCAAACGGCAGCGTATAAAGGTAGCTGGTCAGATCCTCGCCCCGCTTCGTCACCACCGGTGGCAGTTCCATCGGCTGCGGTGCTGGCACCTGTTTCAACAATGACCGCAGTGCCGTCTCCATGTTCTGCCACGACACCCCGATCAACTCACGGTTCTTAATCTCATGCACCATCGCAAAGCGTGGCAGTGGCACCGCATCGCCCCCCGGCGGTAATCCCGGCAGCAGCGGCATCTTGCCACCGGTGTCGAGAATGAGCGCACCATCACTCTCCAGCGCCTTCTGCCAGATCGTCTTTGTTCCATCATACACGCCGAGCACACCCGGCAGGACTGCTTGATCCACCAGTTTGAACGTCGCCGCCGCTTTCTCTCCAACGACACCCGCCTTGACCAGCTCCTTTGCTGTCGCGTGCGCCATTTTCATCCACGCTTCAAAATAAGCCCTTCCAAATCCGGTCGTCGAACCATGGCCGCTCAGGCCAAACACCACCTCCGGCCCATCCAGCAGCGCCGTGAACTGCGACGCCTTCGCTAACGTCGCCATCTTTTCTTTCGCGATCCCGCCGGCCCAATCCACCTGCAAACCACCGTCCCACCACGCCACTGCGGCTCCACTCGTATGCTCGTGATGAAAAAACGCCCGCTCCGCCGCCGCCAGTTCAACCGCTTGCGGCTCCAGCGCACGCGTCATGCCTGCAAACATCTTCTCCGACTTTAGTCCGTCCAACAATCCGCGCACGATCGGCTGAAACGGCTGGTCTGATTGCAGCACATCCCAAAACGGCCCGTTCCAGCACGCGATCAATCCCAGCCCCTTCAGCGCATCCACATCCAGCGTCCGCATCTCCGGCCGCGCCAGCATTGAATCCTCCACCGAGTTCGCCAAACGGA
>JAYVIO010000277.1:0-10114 GCA_043770175.1 Verrucomicrobiales bacterium
GCCACCATGCCCTGGCTCGCGCTTGGCAAATACGAGCCGCTGTTCCCCGATCAACTCGGCGGCGGCAAGGCGAAGCAGGTCATTCAATCCGGCGTGAACAAACTCCTGCAAATGACCACCGACGAAGGCGGCCTCGCCTACTGGCCCGGCGGCACCGAACCGACCTTCTGGGGCAGCGCTTACGGCGGCCTGATGCTGCTGCGCGCGCGTGATCAAGGCGCGGACGTGCCCGCCGATGCCATCAACAAGCTCGTCGAATACCTTTCCAAGAAGCTCCGTGGCCTTGAGGAGGAAAAAGACCTCTACAATATCACCGACTCCGCCCTGGCGCTCTACACGCTCGCGAAAGCCGGCAAACCTGAGCCTGCGTATCAGAACCTGCTCTTTGGCAAGCGCGACAAGCTGCCTGAGATCGCCCGCCTCTACCTCGCGCTCTCGATGTGCCTGAGCAACACGCCCGATCAGCAGATCAAAGACACGCTCGGCTGGAAACCGCCCGCGCCGCCAGCACCGCCGAAAACCGACAGCAAGACCAAGGTCGCCAAATCGAAGTCGAAAACGGAGACGAAGGCCAAAACGACCACGCCAGCACCTCAACCCGTCGTTTGGAGCCACTGGGCCGGCAATGGCGCGAACAAGGCGCTACGTTTGATCGCCTACACGCATCTTGGCTTGACCGAAGACGCGGAAAAACTCGCCCTGTCGATCCTGCAATCCCGCAATGGTCGTGGTGAATGGGGCAACACCTTCACCAATGCCTGGACGCTCACCGCCTTGTCCGCCTACGAACGCAGCTTGAAGAAAGTCGGCGAGCCGCTGGCCGCCACCGTTCATTGGGACGCGCAGAATCAGCCGCTGAATCTCACCGCCGGTTTCTCCAGCGCCAAAGTAAACTTCATGCTCAATCAGGCGCTCAGCGCGAAGCCCCTCAGCGTCGAACTTCCTGCCGGTCGTGAAATCTTCAGCCGCATCGAAGCCCGCAGCTTCCCGCCGCAGCGTGCTTTCGCTGGTGAGAACAAAGGCTACGCCATCGAGCGCACTTACGAGGAACTGAACATGGACGGCTCCACCTCCGGCACCGAGGATCTCCGCGTCGGCGACATGGTAGTCGTCACGCTCAAGATCGAAATCGGCGGCGGTGATCGCTACCTCGCCATCGACGACTCGCTGCCCGCCGTCTTCGAGGCCATCAATCCCGAGTTTGGCACCCAAAGCGAACGCGAAGGCGACCAGCTCCCCGACGGCACTCAGCCCTGGTTCTGCGACCACCGCGAAATCCGCACCGACCGCGCTCTGTTTTTCACCGACTACGCGCCCGCCAAAGGCAAGTTCAGCCTCCAATACCTCGCTCGTGTCATCGCCGAAGGCGACACCACCGCCCCGCCCGCAAGAATCGAAGCCATGTATCAACCCGACAAATACGGCCTCAGCCCGACGCAACGCATTCGCACGCTTCCTTCTGCTGGCACAAAGGTGGCGGAGAAGTAAACTGGTCGCTATTCCTCCCATGTCCCATGGTCGCAGCACTTCAACCCGTCTCCTGGCAGCGCATGAGTGACGCCGTCGCCAAAGTCCGCGAGCGTCTGCTCCGCGCCGCGCATGTGCTGGATGAGGCGGGTGTGCCGTATGCCGTCGTTGGCGGCAACGCCGTGGCCGCGTGGGTTTCGCGCGTCGATGAAAGCGCCGTGCGCAACACGCGTGATGTCGATTTGCTGTTACGCCGCTCCGATCTTGCCGCCGCAACGGCAGCCTTGGAGAAAACCGGTTTCGTGCATCGTCGTGTCGCGTCCATCGGCAAGGCTGGTCATATGGATGTTTTTCTCGACGGAGCCGACGCCAAGGTGCGCGACGCCCTGCACATCGTCTTCGCTTCGGAGAAGATCCTGCCTGACAGCATCGCGCCGAACGCCGAGGTCACCGAAAGCGAGGACGCCGGCGACTTCCGTCTCATCCAGCTCGAAGCGCTCGTGCGCATGAAGCTGACGGCCTGGCGTGACAAAGACCGCGTGCATCTGCGTGATCTGGCCGATGTGGGTTTGATTGACGAGACGTGGGTTGATCGCTTCTCGGGAGAGCTGGCGGAACGCTTGCAAAGTGTGTTGGATTCACCCGAAGGCTGAGCGAGAACGAGTGCTGCATGTCCGCCTCAGCTGCTGAATCCATCTCCCAAATCCGTGCTTCGTTTCCTGCGCAAGGGTTCTTCCAGGATAAGGAGTGGGTGCTGTCGCCGGAGGCGTTTGCGCTGGATGCGGCGACGGTGGAGCTGATTCGAGCGCTGGGACCGGCACTGCGGGCGTTCCAACGGGCGTGCAACCGGTTGTACTTTGATGAAGTGCATCCGTGGGTGGCGCGGCTGCTGGATCAGGGCAAGCCGCAGCGGGTGATCGAGCTGGGACGCAATCCGCGCTGGCATGAAGACCTGCCGCGCGTGCTGCGGCCGGATTTAGTGCTGACGGAAACGGGTGTGAGCATTTCGGAGCTGGATTCGCTGCCCGGCGGCATCGGTTTGACGGCATGGCTGAATGAAACGTATGCGACGCTCGATCAAAACGTGATCGGCGGTGCTTCAGGCATGATAGATGGCTTTGCAGCGGCGTTTCCGAGCGAGAACATTCTGATCTCGCGTGAATCAGGCGATTACTTTCCGGAGATGAGCTGGCTGGCGGAGCGACTGGGTCGTCGTGTGCTGCGACCGTGGGAGGTGGAGCCGTTTGAACTGAATGGCGCGGCGATTTACCGCTTCTTCGAGCTGTTTGACCTCGTGAACGTCGAAAACGCCGACGTGATGCTGCGCATGGCCGAACGCGGCGAGTTGAGCTTCACGCCGCCGATCAAAGCGTTCTTGGAGGAGAAGCTGTGGCTCGCGTTGTTCTGGTCGCCTGCGCTGGAAGACTTCTGGAACCGCGAACTGCGAACCGAGCACCGTGAACTGCTGAAAAAGTGCATTCCGATGGGCTGGGTGGTCGATCCGGTGCCGCTGCCACCGTTCGCGGTGTGGCCGAAGCTCGACATCCAGAGCTGGCATGAGATGAAAACCTTCGGTGGCAAGCAGCGGCAACTGGTGCTGAAGATCAGCGGCTTCTCAGAACGCGGCTGGGGCTCGCGGGGCGTCTTCATCGGCCACGATCTCTCGCAGGAACAATGGAGTGCGGCGATTGACGAGGCGCTGGCGAGTTTCCCGACGAATCCGTTCGTGCTGCAGGAATTTCATCGGGCGAAGGTTGTCACGCATCCAGCCTGGGATGAGGACAAGCAGGCCACGCGGGCGATGCAGAGCCGCGTGCGGCTGTGTCCGTATTATTTTGCGATTTCGGACGAGGACGATGACCCGGCGCTCGGCGGCGTGCTGGCCACGGTGTGCCCGGCGGACAAAAAAATTCTCCACGGCATGCGGGATGCGATGATGCTGCCTTGCGTTGCGCGGTGATATCCGCTCCAATGGCGGTGCCATGAAGCTTATTTCCGCCCTTCTCTTCGTCTCGACCTCCGTTTTCGCCGCTGAACCGATTGTTGTGAAACTCTGGCCCGGCGGTGCGCCGGAGAAGCCAGGCGTGAAGATCGAGGCGGAAAAGGAAGTGCCGAAAAAATCCGCCGATGACGTGCAGCGCATCACAAACGTCACAGATCCGATGATCACGGTGTTCAAACCGGAGAAACCGAATGGCACGGCGGTTCTCGTGTGTCCCGGCGGTGGTTACGGCATCCTGGCGTATGAGCATGAAGGCTCGCAGGTCTGTGAATTCCTCAACCAGCACGGTGTGACCGGCATCCTGCTCAAATACCGTGTACCGAAGCGCGATCCGAACGACCCAAGCCGCGAACCGTTGCAGGATGCGCAGCGTGCGATTGGCATCATTCGTCACCACGCTGCTGAATGGGGCCTGAAGTCCGACCGGATTGGCATTCTTGGCTTTTCCGCTGGCGGACATCTCACGGTGATGTCGGCGTTGCATGCGAACGAGCGCACCTATACGACTGATCCGGCACTCGATGTCGAAGACGCGACACCGAACTTCGCGATCCCGGTGTATCCGGCCTATCTCACCGAGAAAAACAGCGGCTTTGAGCTGCTGCCGGAGATCAAGGTGACCGACAAAGCGCCGCCGATGTGCTTCGTCCACGCCAACGATGACAAGATCACCGCTGCCGGCAGTGCGCTGCTCTACCTCGAATACAAAAAGCTCAACATTCCCTGCGAACTGCACATTTACGCCAAAGGCGGACACGGCTTCGGCATGCGCAAGAGCGGCGGCCCGGTGAACGAGTGGCCGAATCGTGTGGCGGAGTGGATGAAGTCGATGGGCTACATTCCTTGAATGGTATCATGAGCGTGGCCGATTCCTCTCCTGGCGCTGCATCGAGCGCAGCGCAGAATCACCACCGTCTGGTGGTGGAGGATTTGACTGAGACCATCTGCCGCTTCCGGACGGACGGCACATTCACCTATGTGAATGAGGTGTTCTGCCGCCTGTTCGGCAAGACGGAGCGCGAGCTGCTTGGGAGCCGCTGGCAGCCGGTGGCGGTGGCAGAAGACTTGCCGATGATCGAGGAAAAGCTGCGCCTGATCACACCGCAGAGCCCGGCGGTGGTGATTGAGAACCGGGTTTACGATGGTGCGGGCCAGGTGCGCTGGATGCAGTTCGTGAGTCGAGGCTTGTTTGACGCAGCCGGACAATTAGTCGAGATGCAGGCGGTGGGACGTGACATCACGGAGCGTGTGGCCGCCGAGGAGAAGCTGAAGGAAAGCCAGCAGCGCTGGCGCTTTGCGCTCGAAAGTTCGGGGTTTGGCGTGTGGGACTGGGATGTCGAGCATGACAAGATTTTCTTCTCCGCGCAGTGGAAGCAGATGCTGGGCTTTGAGATGCAGGATGAGATGCCCGAGTACTATACCGGCTGGCAGACCATTGTGCATCCCGTCGATCAGCCGGGTGTGTTTTCTCTGGTCAAGGATCATCTGGAAGGCCGCACGCCAAGTTTTTTTGGCGAGTTCCGGCTGCGTTGCAAGGACGGCTCCTGGAAGTGGGTGCTGAGCCGCGGCCGCGTGATCGAGCACAACAAGCTGGGACAGCCTGTGCGCATGATCGGCACCACGGCGGATATTTCCAAACGCAAGGCGGCGGAGGAGCGCGAGGCGCACAGCTTGAAACTGATTGCCGAAGGAGCGCCCTCAAGCGCGGTGCTGGAAGCCATCACGCGCAATGTGCAGGCAGGTTTTCTGGGAATGCGGTGCAGTGTGATGCTGGTGAATGGCTCGGGCACGCATTTGCAGATGAAGACGGCTCCCGGCTTGCCGGATTATGTCAAAGAAGCCATCGACGGCATGCTCATCGCTGCCAACGTGGCCTGCTGCGGCGCGGCGGCCTACTCTGGCATGCGAGTGATCTGCCCGGATGTGTTGACGGACGAGCGCATGCAGCCCTATCACAAGCTGGCCTTGAGGGCCAACCTGCGCGCCTGCTGGTCTGAGCCGATCCTGAGCAGTGCCGGGAAAGTGTTGGGAACCCTGGCTTGCTATCACCCGGTGCCCCACGAGCCCTCTCAGGCGGAGATTCAAACGGTTGCCAACGCGGCGCGTCTCGCCGGCCTGGCGATCGAGCGTGAATGGAAGGAGCAGGCGCTGCGCATCAGCGAGGAGCGATACGCGCGCGCGCTGCGCGGCACGACGGACGGCCTGTGGGATTGGAACATCGTGACGGGGGATGTGTATTTTTCCCCGCGCTGGAAGCAGATGCTCGGTTATGCGGAAAACGAGCTGCCGAACAACCGCGAGAGCTCCTTCCTGTCCCGCTTGCACCCGGAAGATGTGTTCAAGGTGCGTGCCGCGCGGCAGGAGCATTTTGCCCAGCGTGCGCCGTATCAGGCGGAGTTTCGCCTGATGACCAAGAGCGGAGAATACAAGTGGTTTCTCACCCGGGGCCAGGCGGAGTGGAATGAAAACGGCGAGGCGGTGCGGATGGCCGGCACCATTTCAGACATCGAGGCACGCAAGCATGCAGAGCATGCGCTGGAGGAGAGCGAGCAGCGCTTCCGTGCCGTGTTTGAGCAGGCGGCGGTCGGCATCGCGGTGATCGAGACATCGACAGGCCGCTACCTCGACGTGAACCAGCGCATGTGCGAGATCAACCGCCGCACCCGTGAGGAGATGCTGCGGCTGACCTTCATGGGTGTGACCTATCCGGACGATCTTAACGACGATCTGAACCAGATGGAGGATTTGAAGGCAGGCCGCATCAGCAGCTTCAACATGGAGAAGCGCAACATGGCTCCGGACAGCTCGCTGACCTGGATCAACCTGACTGTCGCGCCCATGTGGCGGCCCGGTGAACCACCGCTGCGTCACATTGCGGTGATTGAGGACATCAACAAGCGCAAGCAGGCGGAGCACAACTACCGCAGGGAGTTGGCCTACAACCAGGCGTTGGTGAACCATACTTCGGCGTTCATCGTCGTGATGGATGCCGAGGGGCGATTTATGCATGGGAACGCGGCTTTCTTCACCACGATGGGCTACCGCGAGGACGAAGTGATTGGCAAAACCCCGTGGGAAATCGGTCTGATGGATGCGCAGGAGACCGTGCGCTCGAAGGAACGCTTTGCCCGCCTGGTGCGTGGCTTGGACAATCCGCCCGCCGATGTCCTGCTGCGCACCCAGGCGGGAGAGTGGCGGACTTTGGAATTGCGCAGCACCTCCACCCGCAGACCCGATGGTGGCCCGGACCGCATCATCATCACCGGCACGGATGTCACGGACCGCAACCGCCTCCAGCGCGAGCTGCTGCGCGTGGTGGAGCAGGAGCAGGCGCGTGTGGGACATGATTTGCACGACGGTGTGGGTCAGACCATGACCGGCATGGTCATCATGATGGAGGCATTGGAGACGGAGTTGAATGGCGAGGCCAAAGATCATGCCCGCCGCATCCACCAACTGATGACGGAGTCCGTTGCCGAGGTGCGCCGCATGTCCCATGGCTTGTCGCCCACGAGCGTGAAATATCGCGGGCTTGCCGGTGCCTTGAACCTGCTGGCGGAAACCGTGCGCACCAATTTCCGCACACCCTGCACCTGCCATCTGGATGCCGGCTTCAGTATCCACAACGAGGAAAAGGAGGCCCACCTCTTCCGCATCGCCCAGGAGTCGGTGAACAATGCTCTGCGCCACGGCAGGCCGGGCGAGGTAAAAATTTCACTGCACCGAACTAGCCCGCAGGAATGTGAGCTGCGTGTCGAGGATGACGGCACCGGTATCAAAAAATCGAAAGCCGCCGCCAAGAACGGCAGCGGTGGCATCGGCATGCGCGTGATGGAATACCGCGCCAATCTCATCGGCGGCAGGCTCAAAATAGAGAACAAGCCCAAACGCGGTGTCATCGTCACCTGCCGCTTCGAGAGTACTGCGGGCAAGGAAGCCAAGGTTCCTGCTCAGAAGAAACGAAAACCGGCCAAATAAGCGCCGGTCACTCCCGCGTGATCAATTCATCCAAGTTCAGTACGATGCGTGTCGTCGCCACCCAAGCGGCATTTTCAATCGCCGCGATGTTTGGCGTCGCATGATTGCCAAGCGCGGCTTTCGCGTCTTCAGCGGAGCCGTTTTGGTAGGTGTAGCGGGATTCGGCGAGGAGTTTATTCAATGACTTGAGTTCGCGTTCATTCGGCGGGCGTGAAACGCAGAGGCGGAAGGTGCGCGTCAGTCGTGCGGCATCATCGTTGAGCGTCGCATCACTCAACACACGTTTCGCCAGAGCTTGCGCGGCTTCGGCGAAGGCTTCGGCGTTGAGCGTGGTGAGTGCTTGCAGTGGCGTGTTGGAGACGGTGCGCTTGACGTTGGTCGTGTTTGCGTCCGGACAATCAAACGTGGTGAGGTCGGGGTGCGGGGCGGTGCGTTTGAAGAAGGTGTACATGCCGCGGCGGTAGCGGTCCTCTCCCTTGCTGGTGGTCCATTTGAAATTCCCGGCGTAGCTCAGCGCATCAATGCCCTCGGGAATCGGCGGGAAGACGCTGGGTCCGCCGATCTTTGGCGAAAGCAGGCCGCTGGCGGCAAGGTAGAGGTCACGCACGATCTCGCCATCGACGCGCAGGCGGTTTTGACGCCAGAGCAGCGCGTTCTTGGGATCAATGTCCATGATGTTGGTTTGTAGTTCGGGCTTTAGCCCGTCCGGACGGCCTGAAGGCCGAACTACGAACGCGGAGCTTTGGCGATAGGTGGCGGACATCATGATGGTCTTGAGAATTTTCTTCCGGCTCCAGCCTTGTTTCATGAATTCATCGGCCAGCCAGTCGAGCAGTTCGGGATGGGTAGGCGGTTCGCCACGCACGCCGAAGTCAGCGACGGTGCGCACGAGGCCTTCGCCGAACAAACGGTTCCAGAAGTGGTTTACGGTGACGCGGGGCGTGAGCGGATTGTTTTTGCTGACGAGCCAGCGGGCGAGATCGAGGCGTGTGGTGCCTTTGAGGGGCGGTAACGCTGCCAATGAGGCAGGTGTGACCTCCTCGGCAGGCTGGAGGAAGTCACCGCGATACAGGAGATTGGTTTTGCGCGGGTTGTTGTTTCGCTGAGCGATCACACGCACGTCCATCACGGGTTGTTTGGGCAGTTTGGACTCTGCTTCTTTCAAAGCGCGGTCAGCGGCGGCAACTTCGGGATCGACCTTGGCCATCCAATCCCACAGCGGCAGGATGACGACGGGATTTCGCCGTTTCGGCTCCTCGCTGAGGATTTTGCGAATTGCGTCGGGCGCGATGCTGTCTTCCGTTTCCTCGCTCGCGGCGAGAACACGGAAGCGGCCGATGGTGTGGCCGGACTGCTTGTAGTTTTGGTCGAGCCGCAGTGTGAGCTTGTCGCCGGACTGCATGACCAACGGTTCGGCGAACTGCACGGTGAAAGCGCCTCTTTTGCCGATGGCACCGGCCCAGCCCGTTTGATCATCGGCATCAAGTGTCTTGTCAGCGGTGAAGGTCTTCTGCTCAAAATCGGCCTTGGGGGAGTGAAGGATGAGTTCCTGCGTGGTTTTGCCGTGCTGAAGCGTGGCGGTGAGCTGCGTGAGCACGAAGTTGCCGTTCTTGTTGTTGCCAGGGCCCTTGCCGGGCAGGGAATCATCCGGCAGCACCTCGATTTGCAGCGCGGTGATCGGTTTGGCATGGCCGCTGACCTCGAGCGTGTAGCTGTCGGTCTTCGGCGCTTTGCTTTGCGCGAGATAGGAGCCGTCTGGCTGCTTTTGCAGCTTCGCGGAAATCGCCTTGGCATTCGAGATCGACAGCGGTTCGAATTTCTGTGCGGCTTTGGCTGCGGCGGCCTTGGTGAGGCGTTCTTTGATGGCTTTCTCCCATTCAGGCAGTTTGATCGGCAATTCGGCCTTGGCGGCGTCGAGGGTTTTGCGCAGCGGCATGAGCTTCTTCACGGCATCGCCGTTCTTTTTCTCGTATTCGGCCCATGCCTCGGGTGTGGTGGGCACCTGGCGGTTCACTTCGTCGCCGTTGTTGAAGTAGGCGAAGAGCTGGTAGTACTCCTTTTGCGTGATCTGATCGTATTTGTGCGTGTGGCAGCGGGCGCAGCCGACGGTGAGGCCCAGCCAGACTGTGCCGAGCGTTTCCGTGCGGTCCATGCAGGCCTCGATGCGGAACTGTTCCTGATCGGTGCCGCCTTCGGTATTGGTGAGCGTCTGGCGATTGAAGGCCGTGGCGACGATTTGTTCCGGTGTGGCATCGGGCAGCAGATCACCGGCAAGTTGTTCGATGGTGAATTGATTGAAAGGCAGATCGTCGTTGATCGCACGGATCACCCAGTCGCGAAAGCGCCAGGCATCGGGACGCGGGCGGTCTTTTTCATAGCCGTCGCTGTCTGCATAGCGTGCCATGTCGAGCCAGTGGCGGCCCCAGCGCTCGCCGAAGCGTTCGGAGGCGAGGAGGCGGTCGAGGAGGGCTTCGTATTTTTGGTCGGACCAGTCCGACGCGTCGGACAGGTCGGACAATGACGGCGGGAGCCCCAGCAGGTCATAGGTGGCGCGTTTGATGAGCGTGATCGGATCAGCCTCCGGTGAAGGTGAGATGCCTTTCTCGGCGAGCTTGGCGCGGATGAATTCGTCAATGCTGCCATTCTTTGGACGCGTGATGGGCTTGT
>JAYVIO010000278.1:0-10092 GCA_043770175.1 Verrucomicrobiales bacterium
GGGTCTCGACGCGCAAATCGTGCAGGACACGTCCTGGGAACAGAAGAAAAAATATGGCCCGCTCAGCTATGTGCTGAGCGCCGTGAACGTGCTGATGCAGACGCCGCCGACGCTCAGTGTGCAGATCGACGGCAAAGCGCCGCTGCTGGGCACCGTGGTTCTGATCGGCAATGGCAGGCACTACGGTGGGCCGTTTCCGCTGTTTCGCGATGCCTCAAACACGGATGGGCTGCTTGATTTGATCATCTTCCGCGGTCTCGGCGGCATGGAGTTCATCCAACTGCTGCGCGGCATGCTGCTCGACGGCTACCAAGAGTGCGAATACCTGGACTACATCCAAACGCGCGAGTTTACCGTGACGACGGACCGCGGCGAGGCCCCCGTGGAGCTGGACGGCGAGCTGGCGGACCTGAACGCCCCCGTGGTTTTTCGTCCCGCCCCGTTTCGCCTGAGCGTGATCGCGGGCTGAATGACTCGCGCTTTGGTTTGAAGCGGGACGGGCCTTCAGCAGAATCACGACGTGGCGGACCACTTTTTTTGCCATCACGCGTCGGTTTGAAGCTGCGGGGTTCGCGTGCCTCGGGTTCGCGAGTGGATGAACGGGCCGGACGGCGCTCTTCATCGCCTTCCTTCTCCGCCGCAGGCTTGCGCTCGAGACGCGGCTTGGCGGGTTCTTCTTTGAAGAAGCGCTCGACCTCCGTCGGCGTAAGTTCTTTGTAGGCACCTTTGGCCAGACCATGAAGTTTCATCCAGCCGATGCGGATGCGCGTGAGGCGTGTGACCTCGTAGCCCAGGTAGTAGAGCATCATGCGGATCTGGCGCTTGAGGCCCATCTTGAGAACGATGTGCGCCCGGTAGTCGCCGTCCATCCAGGTGCGTTCGGCACGCGCGAAACCTTCTTCGGTCATCATGCCTTTGACGAGCTTCGCCATCACATCGGCGTTCAACGGCTGATCGACGACGACTTCGTATTCCTTTTCGGCTCCCTGGCTCGGATGAATGATCCGGTGGGAAAGATCGCCGCGATTCGTCAGGAGAATGAGGCCTTCGCTTTCTTTGTCGAGGCGGCCGACGTGATGCAGGTTCTGATACTTCAGCGGCAGCAGATCGTAGATCGTCATGCGCTCATGCGTGTCACCCCGGGAGCAGAGGTAGCCCTTCGGTTTGTTCAACGCGAGGACGACCGGCGTTTCGGTACGCACCGGGGAGCCATCCACAACGACCTTGTCGTCAGGCTGCACCTGGGTGGCGAGTTCCTTGATGATGTGGCCGTTGATCGACACACGACCACCGAGGATGATTTCCTCCGCGCCACGCCGTGAGGCCACGCCGCACTGGCTGAGATAACGATTGAGGCGCACGGGAAAGCCTTATTCGGGCTTGGTCTTGGGCAAATTCGTTGGGAGACGGCCTTCCTTCCAAAGTCCACGGGATTTGAGCAGCTTGACGCGCTCGCCGCGCTTCAAAACACTGCGCTTGGTGCCGACGGAGCCGGAAGTCTTGAGGCTGCTATGTTGGGACATGGTGAGTAAAGGGGCTGGGGGTAGTCTGAAAAAGGGCGCGGAGAATAGCCGCCCGCTCCCAAGGTGCAAGGGGTTTGTGGGGTGCCAAACAGGCGGGATTTAGCCCAAGACCTTCTTGCGCACGATCTCGGTGACCATCTTCGGGTTGGCTTTGCCCTGGCTGGCTTTCATGGCCTGGCCGGTGAACCAGTTCATGGCTTTTTCGTTGCCAGCCTGGACTTCGGCGACTTTGTCAGGGTTGGCGGCGAGGATTTGCTCAACGATGGCCTCCAAGGCCCCAGTGTCGCTGACCTGCTCAAAGCCTTTGGCCTTGATGATGTCGGCGGCAGGTTTGCCGGTCTCGAACATCTCGGTGAAGACTTCCTTGGCCTGATTATTGGAGATTTTACCAGCTTCGACGGTGGCGACGAGCGCATTGAGCGCCTCGGACTTCACCGGACATTCGGCGAGGGTGAGTGCGCGGTCGTTGAGAGCGCCGAGGAGGTCGTTGATGACCCAGTTGGCGATTTTTTTGGCCGGAACCTTCGTGTCGGCGGCAACGGCGGCTTCATACCAGGCAGCGAGTTCTTTTTCGCTCGCGAGCACTCCGGCGTCGTAGGCGCTGCAGCCGTAGTCCTGCTCAAAGCGTGCGCGTTTTTCATGTGGCAGTTCGGGAACCTGCGGTTTGACCTTGGCGACGAGCGCGGCGGTGCGCACCGGGAGCAAATCGGGATCTGGGAAGTAGCGGTAGTCGTGCGCATCCTCCTTCGTGCGCATGAGCGTGGTCTCACCGCGATCATCATCCCAGCGGCGGGTGCTTTGAATGAGTTTTTCGCCACGATCGAGAGCCTCGGCCTGACGCTCGGTTTCAAACTTGATCGCCCGACGCACTGCGGACATCGAGTTGAGGTTCTTGAGTTCGATCTTCGCGCCGAGTTCCTGCTGGCCTTCGGGTCGCAAGGAAATGTTCACGTCGCAGCGCAGGTTGCCCTTCTCCATGTCGGCATCGCTCACGCCGCCGTAGATCAGGATCTGCCGCAGGCTCGTGAGGTAGGCGAAGGCCTCCTCGGCGCTGTCGATGTCCGGTTCGCTGACGATTTCCATCAGCGGCGTGCCGGCGCGATTGAAGTCGAGGGTGGTGAACTTGTCGTGATGCGTGGATTTGCCCACGTCCTCCTCCAGATGGATGCGCGTGAGCTTCACCACCTTGCCCGGATTCGCGATGCTCCTCTGCGCGTCCTTCGGATACGCCAGATCATACAACGGCACGCCACCGCCAATGCACAGCGGCAAATCGAACTGCGTGATCTGGTAGTTCTTCGGCATGTCCGGGTAGAAGTAGTTTTTGCGGTCCCACTTCACCACCGGCGGCGTTTCACAGCCGAGCATGAGTCCGGTGAGCAGCGTCTTCTCAATCGCCGCCGCGTTCAACACCGGCAGCGCCCCCGGCAGGCCGAGGCAGGTGGGGCAGGTCAGCGTGTTCGGCTCTGCGCCATACTCGACCGGACAGGCGCAGAACATCTTGCTGCGCGTCGTGAGCTGCGCGTGAACTTCGAGGCCGATGGTGAGGATGTACTTGGGCATTTTTGATTGCAAAATTGAAAAGCAAATAGCGCTGACTACAGAGATTAACAAAGGGCGGGATCACCCGCCTGTTCAAGCGGCAATACCAGTCAGAAGCCAAAAAGTCTCAGCGTTCTTGGTGCCACGGGCATTTCGCTTCAAAACTCAAAGCTTTTCGAGTTTGAGCGCAGGTTTTGTGCGGGAACGATAGAGCGTCGCCTTTGTAAAATCACTGGAGAACTCAATTTCAAACACCTCACCACTGAGCACAGTAAAACTGACTCGTTGTCGAGTCTCGTCCATCTTGTATTTAAAAGGATACTTGAGACCTTTCTCCATCTCATAGGTCACATAGATCAAAGAGTCCGTGCCATCAAAGCTAAGCAGACGCGGCCCTTTGCCGTCCTTCGGATCATATTTCCAGCTCGTACTTCGCAGCCTCGACTCGAAGGCATTTCCGTTGGTGGCCATCTTCTGAGCAACGGTTTGACCGGCTTCAACAGGAGCGTTTGACTTCACAATTAGGGGGGGGCCTATCGTTTCCTTCAAATATTTGACTTTGAGTGCCTCGTCTAGGTTCCCTGCCTTCGTGAATGACACGGCAAGCTCTTCAAGAGATTTGACAAAAGCAGCCTTCAACGGAGCATGTTTCTTGTCCCGCTCTAGCTCTAACTTAGACAGAGCGGTCATGTATGTCTTCCGCAGTGATCTGATGGATGAAGCAGTCTTATCGTCGTCAGTCGCAGGCAAATAATTTCCGGCATTCACCGACTCCTTTTCAATCTTGATCGAAAGGGCTTCCTCAAGATTTCCGGATTTTTGGGCAGACTCCTGGGCACGCTCCAGCGCAGTAGCAAACTTCGAATTTAGGTCTGCAACGGCAACTTCATGCGGGCGAAGAACATCCAGCTTCACCTTTTCATCATACTTTGCCTGCAACTCAGCCAGGTCTGGAACTGCCGCCACTTGAGAAAGTGCGCCGGGATATGTGAATGCAATGGCTGCTAAAGCAGTGCAAAAAGCCGATGATGTTCTCATGATGAACTGCTGGTCTGCTGAAGTTAAGTTGCATTGCACACTATTTGGTCCGCTCGCAATCTGCCACCCTTCCATTAACGTCAGCAACTACTCCTTTTTGGCCGTTTCGATCCAATGTGACTGTGTGAACATAGCCATCCGCCCAGGTGATTTTGTAGGTGCGTCTCATTTTGTCGATTTGTTCCCATTTGCCTGAATTATCCATTATGCCGTTCTGCTGGAAGTCATGGACTTCAAGCTTTGCGCTGAAACGCCACACCCACTTTCCGAGAATAGCGGGATCATCTTCTTCGGCCTGCGGCGCTGTGGTCTCTTTTCCATTTCCTTCTGCGGCCTCGGGTTCTGACAAGGATTCGATCACATCCTCGCGCATTTTCTTCAAAGCCATTGCCTCACCCAGCTTGCCTTTTTTGGTCATGGCAAGCGCAAGCACATCAAGCGATTTGGCAAATGCCGCCTTCAGCGGCCGGAGTTTTTTATCTCGGGCCATTGCCAGCCGCTCCACGGCAGCGCGGTAAGTGGCACGCATGTTTTTGAGCCTGGGGGAGGTCTTCGTGTCATCCTGCGGAGGTGAGTATTTGCCCGACAAAACAGCCGCCTTCTCCATCTTGATGGCAAGTGCATCCTCCAAATTTCCCTTCTTTTGCTCCGCCTCCTGCGCAAGGTCCAATGCGGCGGCAAACTTCGCGTCCAGTTCTGCCACTGCAATTTCATGCGGACGCAGAACTTCCAGATTCACCTTTTCATCATATTTTGCCTGCGCTTCGGCCACCTCTGGAGCCGCTGCCGTCTGCGAGAGCCCAGCAGGAGTGAAAAACGCATTGAGCGCTACACAGATTCGGAATGCGTGAAATATTCTCATGACGAAACTACGGGTTGTTAAGAATCAAATGCCGAGTGGACTGATAACACTGGTGTCCATTTTTTGATACGGGTTCAACATTGGAACGTGGCTGGAAAGGCTTTTATAGCAGGTCGAAGGAAGTCAAGATGCCCTCCAATTCATTGCATGTGTCGTTCCTGAACACCAGCAAGGGCTGACCTTTGAATGTCTCATCATTGAGACGTTCCAAGGCTTCCTCCACACTGTTTGTCACACAAACCCTTTTTGCTTCAGGCAAAGTGATCCCTTCCGCGTTTTCGAGAGGCGTCGCAAGACAGACATTTCGATTCGAACGCGTTTGGAGGTATCGTGCTATTTCCAAATCAACCACTAACCGCCATTTACCGTCATCATCTCGTACCGGCAGGTACGAAAACGAGTTTGTCAGCATGATCTGCCGCACAAAACTGACAGGCTGCCAAAGATGGGCGCAGACAGGATTACGGATCATGAAGTCACTGACAGTTTTGTTCATATTCATTTTGATTCTCAGAGCATCTTCCAAAACCAAGGCCAATTCAATGGCGTGAGTGGTCAGGTGACGCGCAAATGCTCCGATGTGCAGGGCGTCATTCCGGGACTGTGTCACCATGTCGTACAGCAGGTCGAAGGGCGTGTGCTGTTCTCTGGGCATGACATTTGCCAAAGGAGAAATCCCTGCCAGTGCCTTCAAGCATGGCCCAAATTTGCCGAGGGCGGCCACTTTGCCTGACAGCAGAATTCCCAACCGTTCGATCACATGGATGATGCCATCAAATGCCTCGGCATCCTTGATCGCATTTTCACGAGCCGCTTGAAGCTCAAGCCGGAATGCACGGGCAGATGTTTCATTCAAGGGCATAAGCCGTGATAAGGGAAACAGCAGCGGCCTGCAACTCCTTTGGCGGTATGACGGCTTGCAAGGAACAAGCCGCAGGTGAGTCTCCCGCAGTTTCACCATCTGAAATTTGGCTGGAATCTCAGGCGTCGAAGCATAGGCTCCCACCATGCCAGCCGTTGCCACCCATGATCTTGCGAGCCTCATCGCCGAGGAAGCCGCCACGCTGCCGGCGGAGAAGCAGTCTTCTGTGCTCGACTATGTGTTGTTCATCAAGCAGCAGGCCACTGTCGAGGATGGAGACGCTGCGTGGGAGAGGATCATCGCGGACACCCGGCCACGTCCCAAGCTTATTGCATACATGGAGGCCGCCATGGCCGAGGGGGAAAGCGAACCGCTGGACCTTGACCGGCTGTGATCTCACTCGTCAAGCCTTCCTTCTGGCGTCACCTGAACGCCTTGCCCGAGGCAGAACAGGCGGCGGCGCGGCGTGCCTACCAGTTGTTCATGGACGATTGCGGACATCCTTCACTGCGATTCAAAAAACTGGAGGGAGAACCGGATGTCTGGTCAGTGCGAATCAGTCTGAACCTGCGAGCGGTCGCCAAACGTGAGGGAGACACGGTAACGTGGTTCTGGATCGGCCCGCATAAGGAATTTGACCGCCTCTTTGCCTGAACTGCATCAATTCAAACGCACCGGCTGCGGGCGGCCATAAACGATGGAATCCATGGCTTGTTCCAGCGCCAATCCGCTCAGCACCGGCTCCAGATCGGGATGATGCGCCGCTTCCTCGACTTTCTTCATCTGCATCAGCCCGGCGAAGTCCTGGCGCTCGATGGCCTTGCGCACCTCAGAATCGGTTCCGAGTTCGATGATGCGCGGGTGATTCAAGGCGTTGGCCGTTTTGGGGCTTTGCGCGGCAAGGCGCTGCCACATGCTGCCTTCCGGCCAGAGTATGAGCAGCCGCGCGAGATTGGCGGTGGCCCTGATGTCATAGGGGTCAAACTTTTCAGCGAGTGAGCCGAGGGGACTGTGATCCATGCGCTGGCTGAGGCTGTACCAAAAACTTTTCGCCTGGCTTTCGATCTCCGTGCCTTTTTTCGCCACTTCGGCGGCGCCCTCCATGCCGTAGATGCTGCCGATCAGACGCAGGCCCATCGTGCTGATCCACAGCAGAAAGCCGGAAGGCAGCACGCTCAACATCACCCCCTTCCAGCCGTCGAGGCCGCCGAGCAGTTTCAAAAAACCAAACGAGGCGAGCAGGTACATGCCGCCTTTGCACAGGAAATAAGTCAGCAGTCCCGCCGCTGCGGACAGCAGCAGCAGGCGGTCCGTGCTCATGTTCATCCCGGAGTTGCCGAAAATCTGGAGGCGATGCCGGAACACATACCACCCCACACCCACCGAAACGGCCAGCGTCACCATGCCGAGGAGTTGCTTCACCACACCACGCGAAAACGCCAGGCCCGCAAAGAAAAAGATGAAGCCGAGCGTCCCAAAGGTGACCCACTGACTGGAGGGCACCTTTTGGACAGTATCGATCACTTCGCTGGTCGAGGGCAGTGGCACGGTGGAATGATTACGCGCATCGTAACACCTCCCGCCGCGCTGTCTCGCAGGAAAATCTCAGCACAAGTCCTGCAGGGCCCGCAGCTTCGCATGCGCCGCGCCACGATTGAGTACTTCCTCCGCCAGCGCCTTGCCTGCGGCCATGTCCGCCGCCTTGCCGGTGATCACAAAACCCGCCGCCGCATTCAGCACCGCGATGTCGCGCTTCGCGCCTTTGATCGTTCCCGCCAGCACACCTTCGAGGATGGTCGCATTCTCCGCTGCATCGCCACCGATGAGCTCTTCGAGCTTCGCCTTGCCGAATCCAAGTGTCTTGGGGTCGATCTTCATCTCGCTCAATTTGCCATCCTCGAGCTGGCAGACCTCGTTGACGCCCAGCGTGGAGAGTTCATCCATCCCCTGCCCTGCGCCGACGCTGCCATGCACCACCCACGCGCCTTTGCGCCCCAGTTTGACGAGGATCTCGCCAAAGACGCGCGTCAGTTTCGGATCAAACACGCCAATGAGCTGAAAGTCCGGCCTTCCTGGATTCAGCAGCGGCCCGAGCACATTGAAAATCGAGCGCTGGCCCTCGGCAGCAAGCAGCTTGCGCGCCTCCGCCACTGCCTTGAAGGCCGGATGATACAGCGGTGCAAAAAAGAACCCAAGGCCGATGCTTTCGATGCCATGCACGACTTTTTCCACCGGCAGATCAATCTTGATGCCCAGCGCCTCCAGCACGTCTGCGCCACCGGCCTTCGAGGTGATGCCGCGATTGCCGTGCTTCGTCACGCACACGCCACCGGCGGCCAGGATGAACATCGCCGTGCTCGACACATTGAAGAGGTGCAGCTTGTCCCCGCCCGTACCGACGACATCCAGCATCGGCCCCGGCAGTTTCGCGCGATCAATCTGCGGATCGACCGCCAGCTTCAAAAACTCCTGAACGAATGCCGCGATCTCCGCCGGCGTCTCGCCCTTCTGCGCCAAAGCCCGCAGAAAATCCGCCTTTGCACCTGATGCCAATGCCGGATCAACCAAACAAGCCGCCGCTTCCGCGATCTGGGTATTGTCGAGGTTCGTTTTGGAGAGAAGCTGGTTGGTGAGCAATTCCATGATTTGATTTTGAATGCCGACCCGTGTTTAAGCAACCCTCGAACTTGAAACCTGAAACTTTGAACTCAGAACCGATTATCGGCATCGACCTTGGCACGACGAACTCGCTCGTTGGTGTCGTCGATAGCGGCTTCCCCATCTTGCTCGCCGATGAACATGGCAGTCGCAGCACGCCAAGTGTGGTCTGCATCGCTGAAGATGGCAAAAGCAGTGTCGGAGCCGTGGCGTTGCGGCAACGGGCGCTGCATCCCACGCGCACCATCACCTCCGTGAAGCGTCTCATCGGCCGCCGCCCAGGCGAAGGCGGCTGGGTGCCGCCGTATGCGCTGGGCGATTTGAAAACATCGCCGGTCGAAGCCTCGGCTGAGATTTTGAAGCATCTCAAGGCCGTTGCCGAACGCGCCTTGGAGCAAAGCGTGTCGCAGGCCGTGATCACGGTGCCCGCATATTTTAACGACGCGCAGCGCAACGCCACCAAGCGTGCCGGTGAACTCGCTGGACTCGAAGTCGTCCGCATTATCAGCGAACCGACCGCTGCCGCTCTTGCCTACGGCCTCGACAAGCTCGGCGAACATCAAAAAGTGGCCGTCTATGACCTTGGCGGCGGCACCTTCGACATTTCCGTGCTCGAAATGCGCGACGGCACCTTTCAGGTGCTCGCCACGGCTGGTGACACGCAGCTTGGCGGTGATGACCTGGATCGTCTGCTTGCCGCATTCATCGCCGAACGGCTTCAGTTGCCGCCAAATGACATCCGTGTGCTCGAAGGGGCCGAAGCAGTCAAAAAACGCCTCTCCAACGATGAAACCGCCTCCTTCAACGGTCTCAACATCACCAGGGCCGAGCTCGAAAAAATCGCCCGCCCATGGATCGAACGCACGCGGATGCACTGCCTGCGTGCTTTGAGCGATGCGGGTCTCAAACCGGAGCAGTTGGATGAGGTCATCCTCGTCGGCGGCAGCACGCGCATGCCACTGGTGCGCGATTATGTGCGCGAACTTTTCCAACGTGAGCCAAACACCTCGCAGAACCCCGACGAGGCCATCGCGCTCGGTGCAACGATCCAGGCAGGCATTTTAAGCGGCAGTTTGAGGCAGGTGCTGCTGCTGGATGTCACACCGCTCTCGCTCGGCATCGAAACCTTCGGCGGATTGATGAACATCATCATCCCGCGCAACACCACGATTCCCGCCAAGGCCGGTGAAATGTTCACCAACGCCGTAGCGAATCAGGACAGCATGCTCATCCGCATCCTGCAGGGCGAACGCGAGCTGGCGAAAGACAACTGGGAACTCGGTCGCATCGAAATCCCTTTCCCGCCCGGCCCCAAAGGCAGCGCTCGTGTCGGCGTGCAGTTCAGTTTGGACGCGAATGGCATCCTGCACGTCCTCGCCCGTGATACCGCGACGAATACCGACACCACGCTCGAAATTCGTGGCACCGCCATCGACGTGGACGATGAGCGCGTGGAGCAGATGATCGCTGAGAGCGTCGATTTTGCCTTTGTGGACATGAATGAGCGCATCTGGACCGAGGCGAAGCTCAAAGCCGAGGAATTGCTGCCCGCCGTCGATGCCGCGCTCGCCCAGCTCGGTGAATCCGCCGAAGTCCGCGAATGTGCC
>JAYVIO010000279.1:0-28831 GCA_043770175.1 Verrucomicrobiales bacterium
ACGCCCGGCGCGCAAATAAAGCTCACCAGCGCCCTCCTCGCCGCCAGCAGCATCGACGCTTATGTCGTCGTTGCCGATGAAGCGCAGCGCCCGCACGCACTCGCGGCTGTGCAAGCACTTCGCGCCGCCGGCATCCGCATTGACTACAGCTTCGGCTCGCAAAAAGTCGGCAAGCAGTTCCAGTCCGCCGAAGATCGCAAAGCGCGCTTCGCCATCGTCTTCGGTGCCGAATATCCTGAAGTCGTCATCAAGAATCTCATCGCACGCTCGCAGTCATCCGTGCCTGCGGCCAATCTTGTCGGTAAAGTGCAAAAGCTGCTTCAAGATCCACCCATCGGGCCTTTGATCGCCTGATTTGGGAAAAAACGTTCTCGACGATTTTCTTCCTATAACGTACTTTTTTCGCGTTATAGGAAGAAATTCATGTTTGTAGGTCGAAGCGAAGAAACCGCCGCATTGCGTGCCGCCATCGAGGCGCGCACGCCCAAGATCGCGCTCATCTATGGCCGCCGTCGCATTGGCAAGACCTCCCTTATTCGTCAGGCCATCAGCAAAGCGCCCGCGCTGTTCATCGAAGGTCTCGAAGGCCGTCCCACACAGGCGCAGATCGCCAGCTTTCTCGATCAAGCCTCCCATCAGCTCCGCCGCAGACTGCCTGCGGTCACGTCGTGGCAGGACGCGCTCATGGCGCTCGACAAGGCGCTCGCGGGCCGGCGCATGGTCATCGTGCTCGATGAGTTCCAGTGGCTCGCCAATTACCGCCAAGAACTCGTTTCCACGCTCAAGATGGTCTGGGAAAACCATCTCTCCCGCAAACCGGGCCGCACGCTCATCCTCTGCGGCTCCATCGCCTCCTTCATGACCACCAAGGTGCTCAAATCGAGCGCCTTCTACGGCCGCACCGATGTCGTTGTGCATCTCCAGGGCTTCCGCCTCGCTGAAACCGCCCGCATGCTGCCCAAGCGCGGCGTGCAGGAGATTCTCGATGCGCAATGCTTCACCGGCGGCGTGCCCAAATACCTCGAACTGCTCGCCGCCGCACCTTCCATCGCCCTTGGCATGGAACAGCAGGCGTTTCGTGCGGATGGCTACTTCGTCGAGGAATACGAGCGCATCTTCACCAGCCACTTCGGCACGAACAGCGAGTTCCAGCGCCTCATCCGCGCCTTGGCAGCGTCGCCCTATGGCCTGAACCGTCGCGCTCTCGCCGCCGCAGCCAAGGTGGACGAAGGCGGCATGCTCAGCCAGCGCCTCTACGATCTCGAAGCCGCCGGCTTCATCTCCTCCCAGCGTCCCTTCGACAAGGGCCACGAGTCACGCCTCCTGCGCTATCACCTCAGCGATCCCTGGATCAGCTTCTACCACGCCTTCATGCGCACCCGGCTCCGCCAGATCCGTGAAGGTCACCGCCGCGATCTGTTCACCGCCATTCGTCAAAGCGGCGCCTATCGCTCCTGGATGGGCCGCGCCTTTGAACTCGTCTGCATGCGTCACAGCGATCAAATCGCGCACCTCATCGGCTTTGGTGCCGTCGATTACGATGTCGGCCCTTGGTTCCGCGCTCCGCGCAAAGGCCTCTCAGGCGTGCAGATTGACCTCGCCTATGACCGCAGCGATGGCGTCATCACATTGTGTGAAATGAAGCGTCAGACCGCTCCGCTGGGCCGCGCCGTCATCGCCGAAGTCGAGCGCAAGGCCGAGGTGCTGCGCATGGAATATCCGCGCCGCACCATCCAGCCCGTGCTCGTGCTCGACGGCCCTGTTTCGCGGGAGATCGAGGCTGCCGGCTACTTCTTCCGCATCATTCAGGCTGCAGAACTTCTGAAATGATTTTCTTCCTATAACGTGTTTTTTTATCGTTATAGGAAGAAAATCGTTTTTGGCTGTTCGGGAAGTTTTACGGCCTGCGTCGCGTTCTTTAGTCACTCATGAAGCCCATCATTCTCCTCCTTGCCCTGGTCGGCGCAGCCACTGCGGCACCCGCATTCCGCGCCGGAGTCGCCGCCATCGACATCTCGCCCACCGAGTTTCCGCGCATCATCGCGGGCGGCTTTCTCGAAGGGCGCGGAGAAAAGCTGGCCGACAAGCTCTTCGTGCGCAGTTTTGTGTTGGATGACGGCAAGATAAAAATCGCCTTCGCCATCGTGGACACGTGCATGATGGAGCAGTCGCTCATTGATGAGGCCAAGTCGCTCGCGTCAAAGCAATGCGGCATCCCGGTGGACCGCATGATGGTCAGCGCCACGCACACGCACTCCGCGCCGGCGGCGATGGGCTGCCTCGGCACGCGGAAGGACACCGTGTATGCGAAATTCCTCACGCCGAAGATCGCCGAGGCCATCGTGGCGGCGAATGCGGCGCTGCAGCCGGCCCGCATCGGCTGGGGCTCGTTTGATGACTGGGAGCACACGCACAACCGCCGCTGGATTCGCCTGCCGGGCAAGGAAGTCGTCGATCCCTTCGGCCAGCCCACGGGTCGCGCAAACATGCACCCCGGCTACCTCAGCAAAGACGTCGTCGGCCCCAGCGGCCCCGTCGATCCGCAGCTCAGCGTCATCGCGCTGCAAACGCTCGATGGCAAACCGCTCGGCGTGCTGGCGAACTACTCGCAGCACTACTTTGGCAGCGGCCCGGTCTCCGCCGACTACTATGGGCACTTCTGCAAGCACCTCGCTGCCAAAATGGGCCAGCCGGGCGATGGCAACGGCCCCTTTGTCTGCGCCATGAGCCAGGGCACTAGCGGTGACCAGATGTGGATGGACTACGGTGCGGAGAAGAAGACCATCACCATCGACCACTACGCCTCCGAAGTCGCCGACAGCGCCATGAAGGCCCTGCAAACCGTGAAATACGTCGATCACGCCCCGCTCGGCATGGTCGAGAAGACGCTGGAGCTCAACTACCGCGTCCCCGACGAAAAACGCCTCGCCTGGGCCCGCCCCATCGCCGCGAAGATCGAAAACGACGTGCCGAAGAACAAAGAGGAAGTCTATGCGAGAGAGGCGCTGATCCTCCACGAGCGTCAAAAGACGAGTGTGAAGCTCCAGGCGATCCGCATCGGCGACCTGAGCATCGCCACGCTGCCGAACGAGGTGTATGCGATCACGGGGTTGAAGCTGCGTGCTGCTTCAGCATTCGGGACTCACTTCAACATTGAGCTCGCGAATGGAGCGGAGGGGTACATCCCGCCATATGAACAACACGATTTGGGCGGCTATACAACGTGGCCTGCGAGGACGGCGGGATTGGATAGGTCAGCAGAGTATGAAATGGTCAATAATCTGTCAGATATGACTCGTGGTTTCCTTCCCGACAAAGAAGAGAAGAATCAAGTGGATGGCCTCTATTCTATCGAAATTTGGAAATCAAAACCTCTGGCCTTTTTTGAGTGCAATGAGCTTGAAGAAAGCATTCAGCAGTACCCGGTGGATGGTTATCACATTTATCTGTCTGAGGTAGGTCGCTGCGCTCGCGCTTTGCCGGGCGTTGGAGCAGGGCTTGGCTATGGAGATGAAAGCAGACTTCGTGCTTCCGCATTTTCCAAACAGGGTGTCATCAACAGATCGCTCCAAATGGCCGGAGGTTGGCTGTTATCGAATTGGACTGTGTTGAGGCGTCTTCCGCATCCACCAAGCCGAACTCATCCCTCCTCTCTAGAAGCCCAAAAGAATGCTTCCATCGCCCTCTGGTTCTGGCTCGGCCACGAAAGCGGCGCGAGCAATCGCACGGGCGAACTGATCAACGCGCTGGGTGTCAGCTTGAAGGCGCATCAGTTCCCGGATCACACGGTGAGGCTCGAATGGGGCATGAACAAGGAGAGTGACTTGCCAAGTCCCTCTTCAAACCCGGACTTGGCAAGTCCGGCTCCTTGTTTCGCCGATGACTGGCATTTCGCCGTGCTCATACGCGATGGCGATACCGTTCGCGTGCATCTCGATGGCTCGGAGAAGCCCGTTTTGACCGGGAAGGCCGGGAAAGCGGCCAATGAGGTGCTGTTTGGCAAAGGACTCGAAGGTCGGTTGGATGAGATCACGATCTGGGATCGCGTGATCGAGCCCTCGCTCATCGCGAAGCTTTGGAACATCTCGAAAGTGGGCGAGGAAAATGCGAAGCGGGCGGTTTCGCGGGCGGAGCGGAAGAAGCGAATGCAGGTGCAGAACTCCGCCTTGCTGAAAGCGCATGAGAACTGGTCCGCGTCGATGCGCTTCAAGAACACGAAGGCGAACAACGTCAGCGCGGTGACGGCTTACCTGATCTCCCGCGGTCCGAAGGGCGATTCGCAGGCTCCGGGAGATCATCTGGGCATCGGCGGCACTTACAAAGACTCGCTGCCGGGCAGGCTCTTTGTGTTCAACGGCAACGCCGCGGATCAAATCGTGCGCGGCAAGACGATCATCGAGCCCGGCTCGTGGAATGACGTGAAGCTGGAGCGCATCGGCTCGCGGGTGAAGGTGACGCTCAACGGCAAGGTGGAGATCGACGCCGAACTGACGGTCACTGCGCCCGGTGCGAAGGAATTGTTCTTCGGCAGGCGCTGCGATGACTTCGCGTCGCTGGAAGGCGACTTTTCGGATGTGGTCGTCGAGGGCGCGGCAGCGTCGTGGAGTGCGGTGGGAAGCGATAGCGCCACACCGCTGTCGAAGGCTGGCAAGTCATCGAACACCAAAGACCGCTCGACAGCGGTGTCGCCGATGCCAGGTGGCCCTGGCATCTCTGCCACCGCACTCCAGGACGCTGGCGCGAAGTCGAAGGTACCAACTGCAACGCCGCCCCTCTCCCCCGAAGAATCCGCGAAGAAGTGGCATGTGCGTGAAGGTTACCGCATCGAACTCGTCGCGGCGGAGCCGGTGGTGCTGGATCCGGTGGCGTTTGATTGGGATGAGAAGGGGCGGCTGTGGGTAGTGGAGATGGCGGACTATCCGCTCGGTATGGATGGCAATGGCAAGGCCGGCGGACGCGTCGTGCGGCTGGAGGACACCGACCACGACGGCCGCTACGACAAGCGCAGCGTCATCGTCAGCGATTTGAGCTATCCCACCGGCATTTTAACGTGGCGTGAGGGCGTGATCGTCACCGCCGCACCGGACATCTTTTTCATTTCGCCGGATGGCACAAAGAAGGTGCTCTACACCGGCTTCAGCACGGGGAATCAGCAACTCCGCGTGAATGGCCTGCGCTGGGGCATGGACGGCTGGGTGTATTGCGCCGCCGGAGCGCATCACGGCGGCTACAACAAAGGCACTCAAATTGAGTGCAAGCTCACCGGCGAGAAGATCGACCTCGGCAGCCGCGATTTCCGCTTCAAGCCCGACACCGGCGAGTTTGATCCGCAGAGCGGCCCCTCGCAGTTCGGCCGCGCCCGCGATGACTGGGGCCACTGGTTCGGCGTGCAGAACAGTTTTCCGCTCTGGCACTACGTTTTGCAGGATCACTACCTGCGCCGCAATCCGCACGTCATCCCGCCGGACCCGATCCATCAGCTCTTCCCGCGCAATCCACCCGTGTATCCCGCCAGCAGCATGGAGAAGCGCTTCCACAGCTTCGATCAAGCCGGACGCTTCACCAGCGCCTGCGGCATCGAGGTGTATCGCGATGGCGTGCTCTTCAACGACGGCAAAACGCACGCCTTCACCTGCGAGCCCTTCCACAACGTCGTGCAACATCACATCCTCGAAGACGACGGCGTCACCTTCAAAGCCGTGCGCGATCCCGCCGAGTCGAAGATGGACTTCCTCGCCAGCGAAGACCGTTGGTGCCGACCGGTGATGGTCCGCACAGGCCCCGACGGCGCACTGTGGGTGGCGGATATGTATCGCTACATGATCGAGCACCCGCAGTGGCTGCCGCAGAATGGCAAAGAAGAGCTGCTGCCGCATTACCGCGAGGGGGACGACAAGGGGCGGATTTGGCGGGTGGTTCGAACTTCAGCTCAATCTGGGAATGGCTCGGCTAAAGCCGAAGCCACTTTCGCCAGCGCGAATGGGTGGTGCAGGGACAAGGCGCAGATGATGGCGCTGTGGAGCGGTGAGTTTGAACTGAAAGGTTTGTTTGAGCGCCCGAAGGGGATTGTTCTGGCGCAAGCAGCTTGGACGCTTGGTTTGTTGAAGAAAGATCAAGAAGGTGAATGGCAGGATTTGCTCGAAGACGCGTCCCCACGCGTTCGGGAACAAGCCCTCCAAATAGCCGAAATGATCGAATGGAAAGGCTACGACTCTTCGCCACTCCATGGCGCTCTCGCGAAACTCGTGAACGACAAGGACGAAAAAGTGCGGCTGCAACTGGCATGCTCGTTGGGTGAGTTGAAGGGCGATTGGGCGGCGGATTTGCTAGCGGAGCTTTTGAATGCGGGTCCGGCGGGTTCGGCACTGCAAGGCGCGGCATTGAGTTCGGTGCTGCCGCATCTGGAGCGCGTTTGTGCGCGTTCGGATGCGAAGTCGGCCGGGATGCTGTTTCGCTGTGCGCTGGCGGTGAAGAATGAAAAGGCCATTGCAGCCCTGGTGGCACGACTCGAAGGCCCGACTGGAATCGCGGAGCTTCTGAGCGTCCTCGACGAAAAAAACCTCTCGCTGGCTCAATTTGCGAAGCAGGTGAGTTCGCCGGAAGCGCAGGCGGGATTGAAGAAGATGGCGAACATGCTCGCGAAGGCTGCGGAGACGGTCAAAACAGCGAAGGAGGCACCTCCAATGGCGGAACTGGCCTTGCTGGCTTCGGATCGCGAGCATCGGGAGATGGTGAAGGACATGCTGCCGGAGCTTTGGGCGAAGACGGGCAGCGCGGAGGTGCTACGGCTGGTAGGACGGCTGCAACCGAAGGATGGGCCGACATTTTTGCTGGAGCGCTTTGAGGAGCGCACACCTGCGGTGCGGGGGCAGATCATCGAGACGCTGCTCTCGAACGACGCGTGGACTTTGGCACTGCTCAAACAGCCGGAGGCTAAGGCTTGTGATGCGGCGACGCGGGCGCGGCTGGTGAAGCATCCGAAGAAGAATATCGCCACTCTGGCGGAAAAGGTATTTGCGGACTCGGTGAGTGCGACGCGGGCGGCGGTGGTGGAGAAGTTCAAACCGGCGCTGAAGCTGACGGGCGATGCGGCGAAGGGAAAAGTCGTTTTCGCGAGCGTGTGCATCAGTTGCCACAAACTCGACGGCGTGGGGTTGGAACTGGGGCCAGATTTGCGCAGTGTGGCACAGCATGATGCTGAGAAGCTGCTCAACTCCATTTTGGACCCGAGTGCGATCATCGAGCCGGGTTTCATGGCCTACCATTGCACGCTGAAGAATGGCGAGCAGCTTTATGGGGTTATCGCGACGGAGACGAGCGCGAGTTTGACGTTAAAGATGGCCGGGAATGTGACGAAGTCCGTGCTGCGCAGTGATGTGGCATCTTTGAAGAGCACGGGCATCTCTCTGATGCCGGAAGGTCTCGAAGCCGCGATGACGCCGCAGTCGCTGGCGGATTTGATCGCGTATTTGAAGGTGGCGCGGTGATTTGATGGAGCGCGAGTGTGTCGAAGACCACTCGCCTGTTTGTCTTGTATATCGTGAACGAATCGGCCCAAAGTGGCGAGTAGGCTTCGCCATACTCGCGCTCCATGTGAAGACGCTCGCTGGTTTTACGAGATGGCGATTCGCGGGCACAAAAAAGCGGGGCTTGGCAAGCCCCGCTCCTTGGATTGATCGAGATTACTTCGCGGGCTTCCAGTTCTTCACGAACTCGAGGCACAGGGTGATTTCGGGAACGGAGGTTTCCCAGTTGTGCTCGTATTCGCAGTGCAGCGGACCGGGATAGCCCTGGGCGTGGTATTCGGCGAGAATGCCGGCGATGTTGCTCTTGCCCTGGCCGAAGGGAAGGTCGTGGGCTTTGGGATTGCCAAACTCGGTGAGGTCCTTCATGTGGCTGTCGAAGATGCGGCCTTTGAGGATCTTGATGCATTCAACGGGATCGAGTCCGCTGCGGACCCAGTGGCCGACGTCGGCGCAGGAACCCATGCGTGGATCGCGGTCTTTGACGAGGCCGAGAACGTAGTTTGGATCCCAGAACATGTAGGCGCGGTCGAGCGGGCGCTTGGGATGGTTGTGAATGGCCATCTTGATGTCGAATTCCTTCACAAGGGCCTCGATCTTGTCCAGCGCAGTGACATCGGGTTCGGTGACGACGACGCCGATGCCGAGCTTTTTGCAGAACTCGAAAATTTTGCGATTGGAGGCGTCATCCTGGCCGAGTTTGACGACGCCGTAGCCGACGGCGGTGAGGCCTTTGGCTTCGAGGTGCTTCATTACTTTGTCGATCATCTCGGGCGTGGCGTTGTGGTCCCATTTGGAGGTGTCGTCGAATTTCTGACCGGGATAGAACTCGATGGTCTTGCCGCCGCATTGCGCGGTTTTGTCGATGGCTTCGAACACGTTGTACATGCGGAAGCTGTAGGCCTGGCAACCGGCGTAGAACTGGCCGACTTTGGCGGCGTCGGGGATGGTGGCCGCGAAGGTGGTCGCGGCGGCGAGGAGGAGTGAGAGAAGGATTTTCTTCATGGGATGGGTGGAACGGAAGTTTGGCGAGTTCCTTGCGGAATGGAAGAACTGAGAATGGAAAATGAGCGCTGAGCAGCGTTTGGAATGGCATGAGAGCATTGATCTTGTCTTGGATGTCTGTGGCGATTGTTTCGGCGCAATTGCCCTCGGCGAAGCCGATTCCGCATGTGCAGGCGGTGCCGATGCCGCATCACATCACGTCGTTTCAACTCGAAGGGCGGGAGCTAACGGCGATGCACTTTGATCCGCAGGACATGCGGCCGTTCTGGCATCCGATCCGGTCATCACGCGATGTGAGCCTGACGCGCATGGGGCATCCGCATGATCCGCTGACGCATTCGCATCACAACAGCGTGTGGGTGACGCACAACATGGTGAACGACCTGGATTTCTGGGGCGATTACGCAAAGAAGCAGGGCCGCATCGTGAATGTGGAGGTGTCGCGCGAGGGCTACGAGGACACGGATGAGTTTGCGGCGATGCGGATGGTGAATCAGTGGATCAGCGAGGCGGACAAGTCGATCCAGCTCACGGAAGTGCGGCGCACGGAGATTCGGCCGCTGGATGGGACGAAGAGTTGGTTCATGATCATCGACTTGGAGTTTTCACCGCCAAAGGGCAAGACGGCGACGTTTGGTGCCACGGGCTTCGGTCTGGTGGCGGTGCGGATGGCGAAGAGCATCGGCGTGCATGATGGTGGCGGGCGCATTTTGAATTCCGAAGGGCAAATCAATGAGGAGCAGGTGTTTCGGAAACCGGCGCGGTGGTGTGACTACAGCGGCCGCATCACGAATGACGCAGACGGTTTCGGCGGCATCACGCTGATGAACCACCCGATGAATCCGCACAACCCGACGGCCTTTCATGTTCGCAATGATGGCTGGATGGGCTGCTGTCTGAGCCTGGACACGCCAGTGGAGGTAACAGAGGAGAAAAAGCTGCGTGTGCGCTACGCGCTGTGGGTTCACGACGGCGTGGCGACGCAGGAGCAGAGCGAGGCGCACTGGAAAAAGTTCACCGAGATGCCGGTGATTGATTTGAATCCGCCGAAACCAGTGAAGAAGTAGGCATGCAGGCTTATCCCGCCGCCTTGAGCGAATTGATCACCTTCTTCGAATCGCTGCCGGAAGGCGAGCGGCGGGAGAATCTGATCGACCTTGCGGCTGCCTCGGCGGTTCATGCACCGAAGGAGGCTGAAACGTTCGATCTGGAGGACGTGCGAAAGGATGCAGAATGCACGGACACGGTGGGCGTGCATGTGCGGCTCGAACATGGCGATCATGTCCACTTTGCGATCAGCCTGGGACCGAAGGTGCAGACGCTGACGCGGGCGCTGACGACGATTTTATGTCGCGGACTGAACGGAGCGACGCTGCAGGAGGTGTTGGACGTACCGCAGGACTTTGTGCCGCGCATCATCGGCGCGGAGCTGGTGCGGCTGCGCAGCCAGACGGTGTATTATGTGCTGGGCCGCATGAAACAGGCGGTAGCGCAGCTTGTGGTATCAAACGAGCCGGGTTGTCAGACCTGAGCGCAGTTCCTCGGGGATCTGGCCGACGAAGCGGGGCTCGAGGTCGATGGCGTCGAAGATTTGGTGGATCTCCTGCTGATTGATGTCGCCGGGCTTGTCGATCTCAAAATAGACAAGGTCATGGCGGGTGTCGACCTTGTAACGCACCTTGGGAAAGTGGTCCATCTGGTTGCGGAGTTGCATCACTGTGGATTCCGCACGGAGGCCGGGTGCATAGATTTCGACTTCGATCATGGCTGGTATGATGGCTGTTTTACCGGATTTAACCGGTGGAGCCAAGCAAAACCTGCCAAGCCTCCACGGGCAGGATTCCAGTTTGACAGGGTGGGGGTGGCGTCCTATTCTCGCCGCCCTTTCCCCCGCCCCTTTTATGGCCAACATCCGCTCCGCAGAAAAAGACATCCGCAAAACGACGGTTCGCACCGCTCACAACCAAACGGTCAAAAGCCGCATCCGCACACTGCGCAAGAAGGTGATTTCCGCCGTGGAAAAGAAGGATGCCGCCGCCGCCGCCGCCAGCCTGAGCGAGTTCGCCGCTGCTGCTGACAAAGCCGCCAAGACCCACGTCATCAAGAAGAACACCTCCGCCCGCTTTAAGAGCCGTCTGGCGCTCAAGGTGGGTGCGTTGACCAAGCCCGCCTGATTCAGGCAATGAATGATTTCGGAACGGCGTCTCGACTAGAGACGCCGTTTTTTGTGGGGTTTACCCCCGAAATGGAAGAACTGAGAATGGCGGAATGGAAAACTGAAAATGGTTTCCGATCCTCGCGCGACTCGTTTCAGGCCATTTGCCATTTTCAGTTCCGCCATTCTCCATTCCTCCATTCATCTTCCCATGATCCGCCACCGCATCGCTCCCAACGGCCCTGAATTCTCCCGCCTCGTGTATGGCACCTGGCGCATCCTGGATGACGAGGACAAGGCCAACTGCACGCCCCAGGCACTGTTGAGCCGCTTCAAGGCCTGCGCTGACCTCGGTATCACCACGCTCGACACGGCGGAGATCTACGGCGGTTACAAGGTCGAGGAGGCCATCGGTGGCGCATTAAAGCTCGACCCCGCCTTCCGCAGCAAGATCGAGATCGTGACCAAATGCGGCATCTACGTGCCCTGCGAGTTCCACCCCGACCGCAAAGTGGCGCACTACAACGTGACCGCCGCACGCATCATCAAGAGCGCGGAAAAGTCGCTGCGCTTCATGGGCATTGATCACATCGACCTGCTGCTCGTGCATCGCCCCGACTGGCTCACCAGCGCCGATGAAACGGCCGAGGGGCTGAACAAACTGCTCAAGGACGGCAAGATCCGCAGCGCCGGCGTTTCGAACTACAACGTGCATCAGTTTGAGCTGTTGAACTCGCGCATGGACCAGCCGCTGGTGACGAATCAGATCGAGTTCAGCCTGTTGCACATGGACCCGATCTACGACGGCACGGCAGATCAATGTCAGCGCCAGCGCATTCTGCCAATGGCGTGGTCGCCACTGGCCAAAGGAGCCTTGATGGAGAAAAAAGACCCCGCTGCGGTCCGCCTCCACGCCAAGGCCGCCGAACTCTCAGCCAAATACGGCGATGCCACGCTCGATCAACTCGCCTATGCCTGGATCCTGGCGCATCCGTCCTGCCCGCTGCCAATTATTGGCACCAACAAGCTCGATCGCATCAAGGCGGTGGTGAAAGCCGCCGACATCAAGCTCGACCGCGAAGACTGGTATGGTCTGTGGGAAACCGCCAAAGGCCACGGCGTGCCGTGAGACATCTTGATCCCGGAGGGATCAAAGAAGGTAGCCGGGGGTTAAGCGAGGAACGAGCGACACCCCCGGTTCAGGCGAAAACGTGAACAAACTCAAGGGTGCATGCCGGAGGTATGCGAGAAGCTTTCAGCATCTGCACGTCATCGCTGGGTCAAAGTCCGCCGCTTGCATCTCTCCGGGATGCGTCCTTGATAGACGATGCGTGCTTCGATGTTCCAGGGGTGGCGTCTGCTTCGCAGACTTACCCCTGGCTAACTTCTTTGATCCCTCCGGGATCGCGTCACCGGATCTCATCGTTATGAATCATGCTCAGCCGCCAGTTCCAGGACCAGCGGCCGGGATTGCTCCAGTGAAAAACCCAGGGCTGCTCGATCTGGTTCACACGTTGGAGCACCATCTGGCTTACCGCAGTGCCGTTGCCATCGAGCTTGGCCTTTAATTTGACGACGCCCTGCCCTTTCACAGCCTGCACGGTGAGGTCGCTGGTCTTCACATCGAGCGTGAAGAAGCCGCTGATGTATTGTTTCAGCGTTTGCACCACCGTTTCGCGATTGTGACCGTAGGCGTCAGTGTAATCGGCGGCGAAGAAGTCCTGAATGTCATCCCAGTCGCGATCCTGAATGGCCTCGATGAACTCGGCCTGCGCGTCATGCAGTTGGGCCTCCGGCGAACGGCCCAAAGCCCACCAAGCAAACCACAGAGCGCTAACAAGCACGAGCGCCAGGAGGCTACGGATCATGAGGCGAATGTTCATGCGGTCAAAACAGCGCCAGTTGCCCGGCTGGTTCGGTGGAGGTCATGCAGAAACTCACGGTACCGCTGCTGCGACGGCGCACGACTTCGATGGTGGGAGTCGGCTTATGGCGCTCGGCGCAAACAACCCGCGCATCGGTGGCACCGGCGGCATCCAGCGCCTGACGAATGTAGCGGGAAGCGGTGGCGGGGTCGTTGCAATCGTCGCTCAAATGACCGAGCACGACATGGCTGAGGCCGGGATGGGCGATGTCGCGGACGAGTTCAGCAGCCTGCTCGTTCGAGAGATGGCCGTGGCGCGAGCTGATGCGCTGTTTCGTGGCCCAGGGGCGTTTGGTGTCGTTTTCGAGCAGTTGTGTATCGTAATTGGCCTCAATGAACAGGCTGTCGGAATTGCGGAGGCGGTCTTTGATCAGATTTGTCACGAAACCGACGTCACTGAGCACACCGAGGCGGGATTCCTCGTCGGCGATGACAAAACCGACCGGATCGACGGCATCATGGGGCACGGGGAAGGATTCGATACGCAGATCCTGAAACTCGAAGACCGATCCCGTGGTCATGAGCCGCCAAGGCGGTGTTTTTTTGAAGCCGAGGCTGCCCGCGAGGGTTTCCTGGGTCAAAGCGGTGCAAAACAACGGCACCGAACGCTTCCGGCTGAGCACCTCGATCCCGCCCGTGTGGTCCTGATGCTCGTGGGTGAGCAGGATGCCGTCGAGCATGTCGAGCGAGAAGCCGCAGGCGTCGAGGCGCAGGCAGATCTGCTTGGCGCTCAGGCCGGCGTCCAGCAGCAGGGTCGTGCGCTCGGTCGAGATGACCGCACAGTTCCCTGAACTGCCGCTGCCGAGGATCGTGAGACGCACCATGGGCCTGTTTTAGCGGCTGGGGCCGGGCGATGCAAGATGGATGACAGCCCGGCCAAGCGAATGCACCGGCAACTTCCCGGCAGGCGTAAAATAAGGGACAAATTGGCAGGCAGAATGCTGGTTGATTTACGGAATGGAATCGCCTTAATGCGGCCCCCTTTTGACCCAAATGACAAACACCGGACTCCCAGAGAAACAAGGACTGTATGACCCGCAGAACGAGCATGACGCCTGCGGCGTCGGCTTCGTGTGTCATATGAAGGGGAAAAAATCCCACAAGATTGTCGCCGATGCCCTCCAGATCCTCGAAAATCTGGACCATCGTGGAGCCTGCGTGGAAGAGAACACCGGCGACGGCGCTGGGATTCTGATTCAGACGCCGCACAAGTTTCTGGTGAAGGCTGCCAAGACGGCAGGTTTTGATCTTCCCGCCCAAGGCCAGTATGGCGTGGCGAACATCTTCACCTCCCAGGACGCGGCTGCTCGCGCGAGGGGAGCGGAAGCCTTTGAAAAAGCGGCCGCCGCTGAAGGCATGCCCGTCATCGGCTGGCGTGATCTGCCTTCCGACAACTCCACCCTCGGCAAGTCGGCCAAAGCCAGCGAGCCTTGGGTGCGCCAGGTCTTTGTGAAGCGCCACGCGGCCTGCGCGGACGATCTGTCCTTTGAGCGGAAGCTGTATGTGCTGCGCAAGGTGGCGCACAATGCCATCCGCGTGGGCAAAGTGGACACGAACTGGTATGCGCCGAGTTTTTCATGCCGCACGCTGGTTTACAAAGGCATGCTCACGCCACATCAGGTCGGGGCCTATTTTCTGGATCTCCAGGACGAGGACATGGAGTCGGCGCTGGCGCTGGTTCACTCCCGTTTCTCAACGAACACCTTCCCAAATTGGGAGCGCTCGCATCCGTATCGCTACATCGCCCACAACGGTGAAATCAACACGCTGCGCGGCAACATCAACTGGATGCATGCGCGTCAGTCGTTGTTCGCCTCGGAGCTGTTTGGTGATGACATCCACAAGATCAAGCCGGTGATCAACACCGATGGCTCGGACTCGACCATCTTTGACAACTCGCTCGAACTCCTCGTCCTCAGCGGTCGCTCACTGCCACACGCGATGATGATGATGATTCCTGAGCCCTGGAGCGGCCACGAGTCCATGAGCGAGGCAAAAAAGGCCTTCTACGAATACCACAGCTGCCTGATGGAGCCGTGGGACGGCCCGGCGTCTGTGGCCTTCACCGACGGCACGATGATCGGCGCCACACTGGACCGCAATGGGTTGCGTCCGTCGCGTTATTACGTCACCAAGGACGACCTGGTGATCATGGGCTCGGAAGCGGGCGTTTTGCCAGTAGCTCCCGAAAATGTGGCCCACAAAGGCCGTCTGCAGCCAGGCAAGATGTTCATCGTGAACATGGAAGAAGGCCGCATCGTGCCGGATGACGAGATCAAAGAAAAGATCGCCGCCGAGAAGCCTTACCGCGAATGGCTGGACAAGCATCTCGTGAAGCTGGCAGACGTGAAAGACGCTGTCGAAGTGCCGCAGATCGACCACAAGACCGTGCTGCAGCGCCAGCAGGCCTTTGGCTACACCTTCGAAGATCTGCGCATGCTCATGGTCCCCATGGCACGCGACGGCGTGGAGGCCATCGGCTCCATGGGCACGGATACGCCCATCGCCGTGCTCTCGAACAAGTCGAAGCTCATCTACGACTACTTCCACCAGCTCTTCGCACAGGTCACCAACCCGCCGATCGACTGCATTCGTGAGGAGATCATCACCTCCTCCGTCACCACCATCGGCGCCGAGGGCAATCTGCTCGATCCGAAGCCGGAAAGCTGCCATCTCATCGAGTTGAAGACGCCGATCCTCAGCAACGAGGAACTCGCGAAGCTCAAGTGCATCGCCCAAGGCCAGTTCCAGTCCGAAACGCTCGCCATCGTCTTCGATCCGAAGGCTGGCACCACAGGTCTGGAAAAGGCCATGGACGAACTTTGTGCCAAAGCCGACAAGCTCGTCGCTGAAGGTAAAAACATTCTCATCCTCTCCGACCGCAGCGTCGGCAAGGACAAGGCGCCGATCCCGGCGCTGCTCGCCGTCGGCGGTTTGCATCATCATTTGATCAAGAAAGGCACGCGCACGCAGTGCGACATCGTGCTGGAGTCCGGCGAACCCCGCGAAGTGCATCACTTCTGCACGCTGATCGGTTACGGCTGCGGCGCGATCAATCCTTACCTCGCCTTTGAAACGCTCGACGACATGATCCGTCAGGGTCTGCTCGTGAACATCGACCACAAGAAGGCGGTTTATAACTACATCAAGGCCGCCACCAAGGGCGTGATCAAGGTCGCCTCGAAAATCGGCATCTCCACGATGCAGAGCTATCGCGGCGCGCAGATCTTTGAAGCCGTGGGCCTCAATCAGGCCGTGGTGGACAAATACTTCACCAGCACCAGCACCCGCATCGAAGGCGCTGACATCAACGTTATCGCACAGGAGTCCATCCAGCGTCACAGCCACGCCTATCCAGACCGCGAAGCGAATTCCCCCACGCTCGACGTCGGCGGCGAGTATCAATGGCGCAAGGAAGGTGAAGCCCATCTGTTCAACCCGCTTACCATCCACACGCTGCAAAAAGCCGTCCGCACAGGCAGCTTTGACACCTTCAAGGCATACAGCAAGCTCGTCGATGAGCAGCTCAAGGAACGCTACACGCTGCGCGGCCTGCTCGACTTCAAAGCCAGCACTCCGGTCCCGATTGAAGAAGTCGAAAGCGTCGAAACGATCATGAAGCGCTTCAAAACCGGCGCGATGAGCTACGGCTCCATCTCCAGCGAAGCGCATGAAGCGATGGCCATCGCCATGAACCGTGTCGGCGGCAAGTCGAACACCGGCGAAGGCGGCGAAGATCCGGCACGCTACACTTGGACCAACGAGAAGGGCGACTCGAAGAACAGCGCCATCAAGCAGGTCGCTTCCGGCCGCTTCGGTGTGACGAGCCTGTATTTGTCTCAGGCCAAGGAAATCCAGATCAAGATGGCGCAGGGCGCGAAGCCCGGTGAAGGCGGTCAGCTTCCTGGTGCCAAGGTCTATCCATGGATCGCCAAGGTGCGTCACTCCACACCCGGTGTCGGGCTGATCTCGCCACCGCCGCATCACGACATCTATTCCATCGAGGACTTGGCACAGCTCATCCACGACCTCAAGAATGCCAACCGGGAAGCCCGCGTGAGTGTGAAGCTCGTGTCTGAAGTTGGCGTTGGCACCATCGCTGCCGGTGTGGCCAAGGCGCACTCGGATGTGGTGCTCATCTCCGGTTTCGACGGCGGCACCGGTGCTTCGCCGCAGACCTCCGTGAAGCATGCCGGCATCCCTTGGGAGCTCGGTCTTGCTGAAACGCATCAAACTCTTGTCTTGAACGACCTGCGCAAGCGCATCGTCGTCGAAGCGGACGGCCAGATGAAAACCGGCCGCGATGTCGTCATCGCCGCGTTGCTCGGTGCGGAAGAATTCGGTTTTGCCACCGCTCCGCTCGTCACGCTGGGCTGCATCATGATGCGCGTTTGCCATCTGAACACCTGCCCCGTCGGCGTCGCCACACAGGACCCGCAACTGCGTGCGAAGTTCAATGGTGATCCGCAATACACCGTCAACTTCATGATGTTCATCGCTCAGGAAGTGCGTGAACTCATGGCCCAGCTCGGTTTCCGCAAGCTGGAAGACATGGTCGGCCGCACCGACATGCTCGAAGCCCACAAAGCCGTCGATCATTGGAAGGCCAAGGGCCTCGACTTCTCCAAGCTGCTCTATCAGCCCAAAGTTGGCGCTGAAATCGGCCGTTTTTGCTCCGAAGCGCAGGACCACGGCATCGACAAGAGTCTCGACATCACGACGCTCCTGCCGCTGTGCAAAAACGCCATCGAGAAGGGCGAGAAGGTCAAAGCCGACGTCAACATCCGCAACATCAACCGCACCGCCGGGACGATCCTCGGCAACGAGATCACCAAGCGCCACTGGCATGGCCTGCCAGACGACACCGTGCATTTGCACTTCCACGGCAGCGCCGGTCAGAGCTTTGGCGCCTTCGTGCCGAAAGGCGTCACACTGGAACTGGAAGGCGACGGCAACGACTACATCGGCAAGGGCCTCAGCGGCGGTCGCATCATCGTTTATCCGCCTGCTGGCAGCACCTTTGTCGCCGAAGAAAACATCATCGCCGGCAACACCGCGCTCTATGGCGCGACGAGCGGCGAACTCTTCCTCCGCGGCATGGCGGGTGAACGTTTCGCTGTCCGCAACAGTGGCGTCGATACCGTCGTCGAAGGCGTGGGTGACCACGGCTGCGAATACATGACCGGTGGCCGGGTCGTCGTCCTCGGCATCACCGGACGCAATTTTGCCGCAGGCATGTCCGGCGGTGTAGCTTACGTCCTCGATGAGAAAGGCGACTTCGCCACCCGCTGCAACGCCAGCATGGTTGATCTCGAAAAACTCACCGACAAAGAAGAAATCGACAGTCTTTACGAGCTCATCAAGAAACACGCCGACCTCACCAAGAGCCAGAAAGCCTTCAAGGTGATCGCCCTCTGGGAACAAATGGTGCCACAGTTCGTCAAGGTGATGCCCCGCGACTACGCACGCGTCCTCAAGGCTCTCAAAAAGGCCAAGGACGACGGGCTCACCGGCGATGAGGCGCTCAACGCCGCCTTCGAAGCCAATGCCCGCGACGTCGCCCGCATCGGTGGGGGCTAGCATCCGCCCCGTCCGACACGAACCACCAGACACCACTTTTTTACACTGCTAGACCATGGGAAAACCAACCGGCTTCATCGAATTCACCCGCGAACTCCCCGCTGACCGCGATCCGCTTGAGCGTATCAAGGACTGGAAGGAATTTCACCTGCACATGCCCGTGGAGGGCCTCAAAAAACAGGGCTCTCGCTGCATGGACTGCGGCATTCCGTTCTGCCACAGCGGCACGCTCATCAGCGGCATGGCCAGCGGCTGCCCGATCAATAACCTCATCCCTGAGTGGAACGATCTCGTCTATCGCGGCCTCTGGCGCGAAGCGCTCGACCGCCTGCACAAGACCAACAATTTCCCCGAGTTCACCGGCCGCGTCTGCCCTGCTCCGTGCGAAGGTTCCTGCGTGCTCGGCATCAATGAGCCGCCGGTCACGATCAAGAACATCGAGGTCAGCATCATCGACAAAGGCTGGGAAGAAGGCTGGCTGAAGCCCGAGCCGCCACTGACTCGCACCGGCAAGAAAGTCGCCGTCATCGGTTCCGGCCCCGCCGGCCTCAGCGCCGCCGCACAGCTCAACAAAGCCGGCCACACCGTCACCGTCTTTGAGCGTGCCGACCGTCCCGGCGGCCTCCTCATGTATGGCATCCCCAACATGAAGCTCGACAAGAAGGAAGTCGTTCTCCGCCGCGTGAAGCTGCTCGAAGACGAAGGCGTCACCTTCAAATGCAACGTCAACATCGGCACCGACATCACGGCCGAACAACTTCGCAAGGACTTCGACGCCATCATCGTCGCCACTGGTGCCACCAAGCCGCGTGATCTCCCAATCCCCGGCCGCGAATTGAAGGGCATCCACTTCGCCATGGACTTCCTCACCGCCAACACCAAGGCGGTGCTCGATCCGAGCGGCAAATACATCACCGCCGACGGCAAGGACGTCGTCATCATCGGCGGCGGCGACACCGGCACCGACTGCGTCGGCACCAGCGTTCGTCACGGCTGCAAAACCGTCACGCAGCTCGAAATCATGGCCAAACCGCCGCTCAAGCGCGCTGCGAACAATCCGTGGCCCGAATGGCCCAAAGTTTACAACATGGACTATGGCCAGCAGGAAGCCGCCGCCAAGTTCGGCGACGATCCCCGCGTCTATCTCACTACCGCCACGAAGTTCGAAGGCGATGCTGACGGCAACGTCAAAGCCGTCCACGTCGTCAATGTCGAGTGGAAGAAGGACGACAAAGGCAACTTCGGCCCGCAGAAGATCGAAGGCACCGAAAAAGTCCTCCCCGCGCAACTCGTCCTGCTCGCCATGGGCTTCCTCGGCCCTGAGCAGCCTCTTCTCGATGCCCTCAACGTCGAGCGCGATCAACGCAGCAACATCAAGGCCGAGCACGAAAAATACACTACCAGCCTCCCCGGCATCTTCGCCGCCGGCGACTGCCGCCGTGGCCAGTCCCTCGTCGTCTGGGCCTTCAACGAAGGCCGCGGTGCAGCGCGTGAGTGTGATCGCTATTTGATGGGCCAGACCGATCTACCGTAACGTCAACAATCATCGAATTCGAAGAGCGTCCTCAGCAACGAGGGCGCTCTTTTTCTTTTGGGATGACAAGCTCGTTGGCTTTCCGTTAACATGCTGTCATGAGAAAGTCTGCGCTCCGATTCGTTCTGCTGATGCTCCCCATCAGCATCTCCTGCATTCACGTGATCGATGCGCCTTATCCAGTGAAGGAAGACCGCAAAGAAGCGCTGTTGTTTGAGAAAGATGGGTTGAGTCACCTTGTTGTGCGCACACGGATTTCGAGCCCCGAACTTCCACGCAGCTTGGCGTGGATTATCCCGACACCTCGAGTTCCTGTGGTGGTGAAGGAGGAGTCCGCAGAGCTTTTTCCCCAGCTCTACAAACTCATTCCCGACCGAGTTCAGATCACTCCAAGCCTCTACCACTTCCTGCCATCGTGTTCGACTCTTCCAATGCCTGGGCAGGCAATTGTGGTTCATCAACCGCAATCCACCGAGCACTACACCATGCAGATCATTGAGATTCGCTCGGACAACGCCAGCGAGGCGCTCAATGCATGGCTGGTCAAAAACGGCTTCTCGCCTGTGCCTGAGCAAAACCAGCGGCATTACCTCATGCCTGGACGAGCCTTTGTGTGTGTGAAGATACGGAAGCTTCCCGAAGGCGCTGCGGCCCAGATACCTCCCGTGCATCTGGCGTGGCACGGTGATGAAGCGACTCTGCCTTTGAAGTTCTCTTCTCACAGCGGTCAGTTTGATGTGGACCTCTATGTGTTGTCAAAAAACAGTCTGCCCGCCGATCAATTCTCGGAATGGCACTTTCGACGTGTGGGGGCGGCAGCCGTCCCCGGCTCAGCAGTTGAGCGTAGCTTGGAAAGATTGGCAGGAAAGCATGCTATGATCACACGCTACCACGCGAGGGCTTTCAACAGCCATGGCCATGAAGTGACTCGGCTTACCGCTGATCCGCGGATTGATCTGGGGCGGCTGAAGTGATGCTCGAGGAACCGTGCTGAAAAATTTTCCATTTTGCCCAACCTGCGCATGTGATAGCCTTCTATCATGACACTGACTCTCCCAGATGAACCCGCTCTCGCGATGTTTCGTGAGGATCAACTACGCTTGGAGCTGGCGTGCGCGCTTTACGCGTCACGCGGCATTTCGCGTGGTTTGGCTGCAAAGCTGGCCGGGATGGAACTGGATGCCTTTGAAGCGGAATTACATGACCGCAGCATCTCCAACGGCATCAAGCCGTCCGATCTGGATGCCGATCTCGCCGTTCTCGACCAGCTTCTCAAAGCGTGATCGTCGTCGCGGACACTTCCGTGCTCTTGAATCTGGCCTTTCTCGGTCAGGAAGGCCTTCTGGCCGCCCTCTTCGGTGCAGTGCATGTTCCAGAGGCGGTGGTTCGTGAATTCACGCGGCTGGCGGCCAGTTCGGGCAGATTTGCGGGTCTGCCGCTTCCGGCGTTCTGCCAGATCACTTCGGTGAACGGCATTCCCGCCCAGATAGCGTCCGATCCACGATTGGATGCTGGCGAATCTGAGGCGCTGGCACTTGCGCTTTCGATCAAGGCGGATGCCATGCTTCTGGATGAGGTCGCGGCCAGAGACTGTGCCTCGTCCCTCGGCATTCAGGTGATCGGCACCTTGGGGTTGCTCGTTCGAGCCAAGCAAGACGGCCACATCCCGCTGGTCGCGCCGCTTCTGCGCAAGCTGCTGGTCGAAGGACGCTTCCGCGCCTCTCCCGCCTTGGTTCATGCGACCTTGAAACGAGCAGGAGAACTTCCTTGAATCGCTGCCATTTGAAGGCCGCAGTACCGCTCATGAATGCGTCCGCCACTTGATGGGCGTGACGGATCTGCCGTAATCTGGCTTTAAGAAGCGAGACTGCTCAGGAACCGTCGGAAAAACGCCACGCCATTTTCCAAATCGCTCACAGCGATGAACTCGTCTTTCGTATGCGCTTGCGCAATCGAACCGGGTCCGATGGCGATGGCGGGAGTTCCGGCCACGGCAAGGAAGGCGGCATCGCAGAACCACGGGGCACCGGTCAAATCGGCTCCAGCGGCGATCAGCTTTTGCACGAAGGGATTCGCGGGATCAGTGTCGAGATGTAAGGCCTCGCTGGCGACGGTGACGCTGGCGGATGCGTCGATGCGCCGCACGAAATCGGTCAGCAGCGCCAGCGCACCGCCAGCACGCTGCAATCCGGGTGTGGTGCGGATGTCCACGCGGAGTTTGCAGGCATCAGCAACGATGTTGCTGCGTGTGCCGCCCTGAATCATGCCAAGATTGATCGTGCTGGTGCCGAGCCATTCGTCCGCACCACTGGCTTCGGCCAAAAGTTCACGGAACTCGGTGTCGAGGGCTGCGACGAGCTTTGCCATCTTCACAATCGCGTTCACGCCGAGTTCCGGTGTCGCTCCATGCACGGCAACGCCGGTGGTATGCACATCGGCCCACAGGCAGCCTTTGTGGCGAAACACGGTCTTCAAGCTCGTCGGTTCGCCTATGATGGCGAGGTCGTAGCGACCGTGATGCTTCGCAAAATGCTGCGAGCCGAGTTGGGCGCTCTCTTCGGACATAAAGCCGGCGAAATGCACTTCGACGGGCAGCGTGGGAAGGACATCTCGCATCTCATGCAACGCCCAAAGGAACGAAGCCATCGGCCCTTTCGTGTCGGAGGCTCCCCTGCCCCACACTTTGCCATCACGCAGTTCGCCACCGAACGGATCAATGGTCATGCCACCGACGCTCACGGTGTCGGTGTGCGGCGCGAACAAGATGCGCGGCTTGGGTTTGCCATCAGCGCTCGGATTCGTGGAAAAGCGGCCAATCACATTCGGCCTGCCGGGTTCAACTTCATCCAGTGTGACTGCGGCGCCACTCGCGGCCAGAAACTCACCCACAAACCGCGCGCACTTCTCCTCACCGATGCCATCTGTGCCTGGATCGCCATCGGGATTCACCGAGGGGATGCGCACGAGGGCCTGGGTAAGTTCGACGACGTTCGCGGAAAGAGCCATGCGGCAGAAAGGCACAGGCGCGAGCGAAGCGCAAGCCCGTGCCAGATTTGTCCTGCGGTGCGCGGATTTTGGCAAAGGAGGCTCTGCACCATGTTCATTGCGGCATTGTTGTAACCCGCGTGCAACTTACCGCGTTTCACGGTCATGGAAATCAACCGCCGCCATCTCACGCTCATGCTTCTCAGCATTAGTGGGGTAGTGTTGCATGCCGCTGATCCAGTCGTACCGGTGGTGGTGCCGACGCAGGCCACCGATGGCACGGTGATTTTTCAAACGGTCTGTGCGCAATGCCATGGCGCTTCGGGTGAAGGCAAGGAAGAGCTAAAGACGCCCTCGATCGCCAGTCTGCCGACTTGGTATTTGAACACCCAGCTCACCAATTTTCGTGAAGGACGTCGCGGTCATGATCCCGCCGATCCTTATTCCTTCATGATGGCGACGATTGCGAAGGCGCTACAGCCGGAACAGGTCAAAGCGGTGACCGCGCACGTCGAAAAAATGCCGCTCGTCGTTCCCACCGGCAAAGCGCGTGACATGGCGGATGCAAATCTTCAGGAAGGCATGCGCCTCTTTCAGGAACGCTGCATGGAGTGCCATCGCTACAATGCCAGTGGTGAAATGGCCTTCGGCAGCCCGCCGCTCATCGGCCGCCAGGGCTGGTATCTGGCCGAGCAGCTCAGAAAATTCAAAACCGGCAAGCGTGGAGCCGTGAAGAACGATGTGAATGGCGCAAAAATGGTACAGATGACGAATTTCTTCATCGAAGACGACCAGATGCTGCGTGACGTGGTGGCCTACATCATGACGCTCAATCCCGATGCAAATGCCTCCTCCGAGGAGCAGCAGAAGCAGATCATCGAAGGCAGTCCGTTCAAAAGTGCGGAGCGTTGATTACGCCTTCAATTCCGCCACCACCTCGCCGCTGCTCAACGCCATCGGCCTGCCGATGGGCGTGATGATCTCCTTGCTGTAATCAATGCCGAGCATGTTCTGGACCGTAGCGTGCAAATCTTCGACGCGCACCGGGCGCTGCGGCTCTTTCTTCTCACCCGTGGGATCAGTGGCGCCGATGACGCGCCCTCCCGCGAAACCGCCGCCCGCAAGGAGCATGCTGAAGCCATGCGGCCAGTGATCGCGACCGCCGACGTTGTTGATCTTCGGTGTGCGGCCAAATTCACCACCGCAAAGCACAATCGTGCTCTCCAGCAGGCCGAGGCGTTTCAAATCACGAATCAGCGAAGCGTAGGCCGCGTCGAGGATCTTCACCTGCGTGGCCTGGCCTTCCAAGTTGTTCGCGTGCGTGTCCCAGCCATTGAGTGTGACTTCAACACAACGCACCCCGGCTTGAATCAAACGCACCGCCGCGAGACAGCCGCGACCAAACGGCGTGTCGCCATACGCGGCGAGTTCCTTGGCCGGCACTTCTTTGACATTGAAGGCCTTCAATTGCTCCGAAGTCATCATGCTACGTGCCCGCTGCATCGAAACCTGATGCAGCGTCTTGGTTTGGTCCATGTCCGGCGCGCGGCCTTGGGCAAAGGCACGCTCCACAACCGAAAGGCTCTCCAAACGGCGGTCCATGCGCTTGTCCTCGACGCGGGCTTTCACATCTGGCACCGGATATTGGGGATCATACATCTGAAACGCATCATACTTCGCGCCGAAGAAACCGCCGCGTGCAGGCCACTGGTTCGGCAGAATGGAGACATGCGTGGGAATTTCAATCTTCGCCTCCGGCAGCTCATGACAGGCGATGGCACCGATGCTGGGATGAATCAGCGTCGGATCAGGCCGGTAACCGGTCTTGATGTTGTAAAAGGCGCGTTCGTGATCGCCTTCCTTGCTCACCATCGAACGAATCAGCGACACGTCCTGCATCACACTGGCCGTTTGTTCGAGACCGCTTGCAAATTCGACGCCTTTGATCGCCGTCGGGATCGATTTAACACCGCCGCCGATTTTCGTGGTTGGATGCGGATCAAAGGTGTCGAGCTGACTGGCAGCACCGCCGAGCCAGAGCAGGATTACCGAGCGCGCGGGCTTGCCGCTGGGAGCTTTTTCAGCCTCCACGGCCAGGAGATCGGCCAGAGGTGTGAGCCAGGAGATGCCTGCGGCGCTTGCTCCACGAAGCAGCGTGCGACGATTCAGATGCTCAGGGTTTTGGCAGGGGGAAGTATTCATGGCATTCGTCATTCTGCATTCGGGTTTCGTCATTCCCGCTTCGCGGGCTAGTGGTTCCAGGAAAACTCGGTGGCGTTCATCAAGGTCCAGTAGAGGTCGGACATCGCGTTGCTGCGCGAGTTGGTGCTTTTGGCGGTGGCGAGCAGGCCGGTGAAATGATTTGCCTCCGCCGGAGTGGGGCGGCGGGTGAAGATGGAAAGGTAGGCAGCCTCTACTGCGGTGGCGTCGTTGGGGGCGAGCAGGCCGATGCGGGTGCCGGCATTGATCAAAGGATTGCCGCGGGTGTTGTCGGTCACCATGTTGCCGTTCATCAGCAGCAGGCGTTGCGGAATCGTGCCACCGCCGTCATCGAAGGTGTCTTCGCCCGCATCACCGTAGCGTTTCACAAAGTTCGCTACGTCGAGATCGCGCTTGATGCGGAAGAGCACATGCGTCTCCGCATCAATGGTGCTCAGCGATGCCGCCTGGATCACACTGCCCGCCATCTGTTCAGGCCGCAGCCGCGTCACTGGAAACGCCGCCCAGCACTGCTCCGCCGCTTCCGTCACCGGATGCGCTGGATCGGCGGAACGGCTCGACTGCTGGAACACCCGCGTGGCGACGATCACGCGGATCAAGCGCTGCAAATCACTGCCGTGCGCGATGAAATCATCCGCCAGCAGTTCCATGCCCGCCGGGAACGGTCCTTCGAGCGGAATGTCATCCACCGGCGCAATCAGCGGGCGATTGAACAACAGCGCCCACATGCGGTTCACGATGGTGCGTGCAAATGCCTTGTTCTCCTTCGCTGTGACCCAGTCCGCCAGCTTCGCGCGCGGCGCACCTTTGGCGGGCAGCAGTTCCGGCTTCCATGGCACCATCGCCGGCACCACTTCCTCCTCCAGCTTGCCCAGGTAACGAACTTTGTAGCTCCGTTTGGGATCATCCCGCAGACCGTTTAAGTTGAAGTCCGCCTGGCCGAAAAACGCCGCGAGCTGATGGAAATCCGTCTGCTTCCAGGTAATGCCGAGCTTGCCATCGTGGCACTGAACGCAGTCGATGCGCACGCCGAGGAATGCCCGGCCCACTTTGGCCGCCAGTTTCACCTCATCCGGGCCTTTTTTGTTTTCATTCGTCACCGTGACAAAGTTCACCTCCGGGCTGGTCGTCCACACGCCGTTCGAGTTGATCAGCGACCGCACGATCTGGTCGTAAGGCCGGTTTTGCTGCAAGCCATCGCTCAGCCAGTCCACCAAGCGACGACGACGATAAATGAGGAATGGACCATTCTCGATGCCCACATAGACGCGTACAAGCCGTTCCGCGAGGTAGTCGCTGGTGCGGCGGTCGGCAAGCAGACGCGACAGCCACCACTGAACGACATCCGCGTCCTTCAGCGTCTCCAGTTCACGAATTTCCTGAAGCGATGGAATACTGCCCGTCAGCGCCAGCGAAAGTCGTCGCACCAGCGTGAGATCATCCGCCTTGGCCGCCGGTTGAAGCTGCTTCTGCGACCACTCTTTTTCAAAGTCTGCGTCCACCGCCTGCGCCGTGTGCAGCATGTCCTCCATTTTGTCTTTTGGCAGTCCCATATATCTGGAGACCTTGCCCACGGGCGGCTTCAACAGCTCAGCGATGCTCCAGACCGCACCTGCCACCAAGGCCCCGAAGATCACGGCATTGCGCAGCCAGCGTGAGGAGGGGGGGGTGGGGTTCATGACGTTGCGCTTCGTTCGAGCCGACTTTTAACACGCGCCTCAAGCATCGGTTTCCTCGCAAACTTTGCAACAATCGCAACGCGGGTGACTTTCATAGCCGCACCCCATGTCCGCACCTCCCCCGCTGCCGCCGCCTCTGCCCATCTCAATCGAGGCTGTGCATGCATCGCCAGCACCGGTGCCGCAGGGCTTTTTCAAGCGCATGGCATCATGGTTGGACTGGTTGTTCGGCCTCGTGGCCCTGATTGCCTTACTCGCGGCATGCTCGGTCATTCCGGTGCTTAATTTCCTCAGCCTTGGCTACCTGCTGCATGTGAGCGGCACGATTGCACGCACGGGACGCATTCGCGACGGCTTCATCGGTGTGCGCAAAGCCTCGGTTCTCGGCAGCATTGCCGCTGGCATCTGGCTCGTCGTATGGCCGGCACGACTCGTCTCCGGTTTCTGGAAAGACGCCGAAATCATCGGCACGGGCAGTTCCATTGCAAAGATCTGGCATGTCGGCCTCATCCTCGTCATCGTGATCACTCTTGCGCACATCGTCTGGGCCTGCATTCGGGGTGGTAAACTCTGGCACTTCCTCTGGCCGCAGCCGCTGCGTTTTGTGCGCTGGCTGCGCACGCCGGGCAAATTTGCCAACAGCCAGAACCTCATCACGGACTATGTCATCGGTCTGCGGCTGCCGTTTTACTTCTGGCTCGGGCTACGCGGCTTTGTGGGAGCCTTGGCATGGCTGATCGTGCCCGTGGGCATTTTGTTTGCCGCAACACGGCTGCCATTGGGCGGTGCGGTCCTGCTTTCGCTGTTTGGCGGCCTCTTGTTGCTGCTTGTGGTGATTCATCTGCCGTTCTTGCAAGCGCACTTCGCTCAAAGCGATCGCTTCAGCGCCATGTTCGAGCTGCGTGAGGTGCGCCGCCTGTTTTTGCGCGCACCGCTCGCGTTCTGGCTCGCGCTGCTCATCACACTGCTGTTCGCCATTCCACTTTATCTGCTCAAGATCGAACTCACGCCCCGCGAACTCGCCTGGCTGCCGAGTCTGCTGTTTGTGATCTTCATCTTCCCCGCCCGCATCCTCACCGGTTGGGCCATGAGCCGGGCCCAGCGCCACGCACAACCGCGCCACTGGTTTCCGCGCTGGCTCGCACGCCTCGGCATCGTGCCCATCGCGCTCGCCTACACTCTGGTGGTTTATTTCACGCCCTATCTCTCATGGAACGGCACCAAGAGCCTGCTCGAACAGCACGCCTTCCTCGTCCCTGCGCCGCTGATGGCGCTGTAGGCTTCGCGGGGCATTGGAGTAATGGATTGATGGAGTGGTGGAATGATGCCAGATCGTGTCTGGTCACTGCTCCATTACTCCACCACTCCGTCTCTCCGCCCTACCCGAATGACCTGGCTCACCGAACACACCCTCCTGCCCGCCGATGCTTGGTTGCTCATGCTGGCGTTGCTCGGCTCCATGTGCATCGGCATGTCAAAGGCGGGCCTGGCGGGAACCTCGACACTCAATGTGGTTTTGATGGCGAAAATCTTCGGTGCCAAGGAATCCGTGGGCGTGATCCTGCCAATGCTCATCGCAGCGGATTTCATGGGCTACTGGATCAACCGTAAGGGCGGAAGCTGGCGGCGCATTGTACCCATGGTGCCCCCGGCCATCGCAGGCGTGGTGCTGGGCTGGTTTCTCCTCGGCAAATTCGACAACGCCATGGCCCGCATCGTCATCGGCTGGATCATCATCGCGTTGCTGATCTTCAATTGGGTGCTCAACAAGCGCCGGCAGGACTTCATCGCCCTCACCGAACACCAGGGCTTCACTTTGACGATGGGCTTCCTCGCCGGCGTCGTCACCATGCTCGCCAACGCCGCCGGTCCCGTGATGACCGTTTATCTCCTCGCCCAGCACTTGGAGAAAAAAGAGCATCTCGGCGTCTTCAGCCGCTTCTTCCTGTTCATCAACCTCTTCAAGGTGCCCTTCAGCACCGACCTCGGCATCATCAATCCCAAATCGCTCATGACGAACCTCACGCTGATGCCTGGTGTGATTCTGGGAGTGCTGATCGGCTGGTGGATCCTCAAACGCCTGCCGCAGAAGCTCTTTGAGAATGTCCTCTTCTGGCTTACCGCATTGGCCGCCGTGTGGTTGATTCACGGCTGATTACTCGCCTGTCATGAAAGCTTTTCTTCTCAGTCTTTGTGTTGTCAGCACCTCACTCGCCGCCGACTTCC
>JAYVIO010000280.1:0-10049 GCA_043770175.1 Verrucomicrobiales bacterium
AGGGCAAGGAAGAAGGTGAGAAGTCGGGACATGTTGGCGGGATGGCTTTTCCATTGTGCCGTTTCCACACCCTGCCACCATTGGCCACCTGGCCAATGCATCTGAGGCTAGATCTCGGCCATGCGGGCTGGCTTGCCTTTGAAGTTACCGATCACATAGCGCACAAGCCGGAACACACCGCCGTCTTCCTTCCATTCGCGGATGACTTCTGTTTCGAGTGCCCCACGATAACTATTCTTCTGCCTTCATTCTTCTGCCGGTATTATTTAGCGCAGGAGTAAATCCTCAGCCTTCGCGCACTCGCCGGGCTGGAACAACGCCGTGAGCGCTGGGATGTCGCTGAGCTTAGTGTGGTGTTGCTTCGTGTCGGCTTTGTCGGTGGGCATGGCGTAGCCGAGGAGTTGCCAGGACTTCGTGTGCGTCTGGTGGGTGAGGTATTGCACGCGATTCTGGAACTTGGCGTGCTTTGCATGGCCGACGGGATAAGGATTCTCGAAGGGCACTTTGCGGCTCAGCAGTGCAGGATCGGTGGTGAGGATGTATTGATTAGTCCGGCCATCCTGCAGGAGGAAGAGGGGCTTCGAGTGCTTCACGGGATGCGCGTAGAGGTGGCACACGGGCTTGGCTTCGGGTGTGGGTTTTTCGAGCGTGGGCTGCGATGGTGTTTTGTCGGCGGTCTTGAGGTAGAGTGGCAACATGGGTGTGTCTTGCTCGCGGAAATCCTGGGGATGAAGATCGGTGAAGGACTCGAGTTTGCGTCCTGCTTCGGCGACTTCGCCGAGGGTGCCGATGACCATGAAGGTGCGGCGGAAGAAGCTTTCGCCGGGCGCGATGGTCACGCGGTTGTCCATATTCATCACCGTGTAGTCGCGCTCGCCGTGGCGCGCATCCATCGCGCCATAGACGGTGGGGGATGATTGCCAGCCGGGGGTGCCTGCGTGCTTGAGCGTGCGCTGCGCGAGCCAATGCGGATCGCGACCGAATACAAGACCGAGCGCGAATGCCGTGGGACTCGCCGCGTTCTGAGTGGCTGCGGCCCAGCCGCCGCTGTCGATGACGTTGCCGTAGCAATCCTTGGCGCTGCCATCGTAGGGCGTGTGAAAGCGGTAACTGCCGTCGGGGTTCGAGAGCACGAGTTCAGGCATCACAGAGGTCCGCACTCCGCCCCACATGGTGGCGAGTGTGTGCAGCGGGAAGGTGCCAAAGTTGTAGCAGAGATGGCTCAGTTCGATCACGCCTGCGCCGAGATCGCGGAACTGCACGATGAAGAGCACGTCGCTACGATTGATGCTGATCGTGGGACAGAGGCCCCAATTGATCATGGTGTAAGTGCGCTCCTTCTCGTTCCAATGCGACGCGAGCAGTGGGCAGTAGAAGGGCCGCTCTGGTGTGAACTTTTGTTTGCGCCCGACATACAGGCCGGACTGGTGGACGAAGGAGTTGATCTCATCGCGGATGGCCCCTGGGCCTTTGTCGAGATCGTAGTCCACCATGTCATTGCTGAAGGTAACCATCTGCCAGGCTTCGTCATTGAAGGGCGACATCGGCCGCTGGGGCGGCATGATCTCGCCACATGAGCTGACAATGGAGTAAATCTGCCCGCCCTTGCCAATACGGAGTTCCCAACTCCGCTCGGCCGTGGACTTGTGAGTGAGATAGGCATGGAATGCAGGCTTCTCGTCCACGCCTTCGGTCCAATGCGATGGCCTGCGCTGGTTCGGACTGTATTGCGTGGACACCACGAACTCGCTTGGCTTCTCGTGAAACGTCGGTGCGTTCGATTTGGGGAAGAGATCGAGCAAGGGCGCGTCGGCAGCGTGCAGCTCTGGGAGAAAGGCGATCAGCAGGGCGGTGAGGAGTGCGTAGTGGGTGGAAATCTGGAGAGGCCTCAGGAGGGATTGGAGGATTGGGTGAGTGCCTTCTTCATCGATGGGATTTTAACGGGAGATAACGCCGACGCGAAAGCGCAAGCTAGGTTTGCTTGGCAAAGCGAAACACATGTGCCTTCCCGTCATCCATCGAGACGTTGTAAGTCTGACTCCAGGTCTTGGTTTCGGAGTCGTAGTTGGTCTGCCAGAAGTCGTTGCCGTGGATGCTTTGGTTCAGAGGTTTGTCGTCGATGAACAAGGTGTAGCCTCGCGATGTGCTGAGGCTGGTGAAGGTCACGGGCACGTAGCCAAGGCCGTGAGTGAGTGTGAACTCGGCTTTGTCATGATCGGCGGCGATGGTGATGGCAGGACAAGTGTGTTGGAGTTGGCCTTGCTTCATTTTAATGCGGAGATCGTTGCTCACGGCCTCGCGCTGGATCATGCGCCATGTGTTTTCGTCCTTCGTCAAAGCGGTGCGTAGCGCTTCGTTGGGGCCGTAGTAGTCTTTGGCGAACTGGGGCATCAATACGTGCTCGAGAGTGGCTTCGATGAAGTCTCCGGGCTCAAAGCGCATGACTCCAGGTGGTGGCACGAGGTCGAGTGTCGATGCGTCTTCATTGTGCCGGGTGGCTCCATGCTCGGCGATCCATGGTGCTGCGTCTTTGCCGCCGAGCCGGCCTTTCCAGGCGCGGATGACGATGCCGCGATTGGCTCCTGCTCCACCTTTTTCACCATGTCTCAGCTCGCCTTCGTGGAGGGAGATCCATGGCAGGCGGCCGATGCATTCGAGTGGTGCGGTGCGGTAAGTGTTGCCGCCCCATTGAGTGTTCCATTCTTTGAGCAGCCCGGTTTCGTTGCCGAGAGCCATCTTGCGCTCGCTGGTGGAGGTGTAGGTGTCGGCTCCGATTTGAAAGAGGACAAAGCGGGAGAAGTCGGTGGCTTGTTGGACATCGAAACGAACGCGATAAACACCGCGCACGATGTCGTCGGTGCGGGCGAGGCTGATGGTGGTGGAATGCGTGATGCTTTGGCCGATGCGTCCTGCATAGGTGACCTCGGTGAGACAGGGGCCTTGCTTGTGATACGTGGTGCGCATGGCGCTGTGCGGCACGCGCGCGCCAGTGGGATTGAAGAAGCGGAGGAAGTCGCCACCGCCGACGTTGTTGGTCCAACCAAAAGGTTTGCCATCGCCCATGGAGCGCACCATGAACGGGCGCACGTCGGTGATGGTGCAGTTGGCCTGCGCTTGATCGGGCTCATAACAAATCGTCTCGCCGAAGGCACCGAGGGCACTCTGATCCCAGAGTTGGTTGCTCCCCCAACCGATGAGGCTGAGCTGTGCGTGCGAGGCTGCGGCCACACCGCCCCATTGACCATAGGTGATGGTGAGTTCAAGTTCGACGTTTGCTTTCGCAGGCAGGCGCACTTGTGAGTTGCCGTGGAACCACTGACCCGCATAAACGCCGTTCTCGGGCTCGTTGTGCCAGTTCTTGCTGAGCTGCATGGGTATGCCGGTGGGATTGCCCTCCGCATCACGCAAGATGGCCGAGATGCCTGTGATCGCGGTGCCTATGCGCTGACGAATGCCGCGCTCGCTCTTCTCAAACATCAGCCGTGCGATCTGTTCGGTGTCGGTGGGATTTGAGAGCATCAACTTCATACGCTCGATGGCATCGTTGCTCGGATTGGTGCCGCCGGGAGGGGCGATGGGCTCGATGCCATCGAGATTGATGCGGTGCCTGCTAAGCGCAGTCTCATAAACAACGGGCCGCGCTGCGCCGGTGGCTTTCTCAGTCGCTACGACGATGACCGGACTCGTTGTTTCAGATGCTTTGCCGGTCACGGGATCAAGCACGAGTGAAACTTCATTCTCACGGCCATCGGTCCACAGTTGATCCGCTGGCACTTCCAGATGCTGCTCCAGTTTGCCTTTGGCCGTCGTGAGACTGATGTCCATGGCGACCTTTTTCCACGACTCGCGCAATTTGGTCATGGAGGCCTTGCCTTGGACATTGAAGGTCCACTCCATTGTCGGTTTCATCTTCGGCTGCGGCACCTGGGGATGCACCCACCGCTCGCGCAGTTCCTCCAGCTTCAACGCATGATCATAGAAGCGGATCTCGTCCACCACACCGCGAAAGTGGTAGCCATTGCCTGTGCCATCGTGACGTCTTCCAAAGGCGAGTCCGCCCTTCCCTGGCAGGCGCTTTTTGTCCACCTTCGTTTCGCCTTCGAGTCGTGCGTTGACATAGAGCCGCAGCGTGGCGCCATCGTAGCTCATCGCCAGATGATTCCAGGCATCCAACTTCAGCGAGGTTCCTTTCTCAGGCCTGACCACCACGGCATTGGCCGCGCCGCCGCCGATGTTCATGAGAGCCCTCGGCTGACCATTCGCGATCATGAAGCCGATGTTGCCATTGGCCGCCTCGTTGAAGCTCTTGCACATGAGCCACGGCGCATGAAGCCCGGCCTGATAATCCTTGGGAACGAAGGCCCACAGCTCTAGGGTGAACTGCTCGGCATCGAGCGCTGCGTTTTCAGGGATCTCCAGATGATTCGTGCCATCCAGCCCAAAGCCTCCGCCCACTCGTCCAAACGCAGCATCGCCAGCGATGATCGACTTCATCCCCGGACGCGCCGCAAGAATCAGCCCCAGTCGATCCGACCACGCCGCTGTTTCAAAACGAGCCTCCACATTGAGTCGCGCACCATCATCCGCCTTGAACTCCAAGTCCGTCACATCCGCACGCTGAAGAAAGCACCCCGATTCAATCAAACGCGGCCCCGTGAACCTCGACCATTTGCCACCTGCCGTGCAGCGATAACGAGTGCCTTCAACGGTCATGCTCAAAGCCAACTCCGCCGCAGGGAGTTTGCGCCAGTCGTCCTTGAGACCGCTCACCGCACCGAAATGCGGAATCCTCAGCGTCTCTGTATTCAGCGCCATCGCATAGCGCCCCGTTTGCACCACGCGCAGCCAAGGTGCCGTCGGGATCGTCCCTGGAAAGCCTTCCGCCCAATACATCTGCGTTTGATCTCCGACACGTGGCATTAGCGGCGACAAATCAGTCGCCTGTTGAGCCGACGCCTGAAGGGCGACCAGAATGATGAGGGCAACGGAATAAAAATGGCAATGCGTCATGTGGGGGTAATCGAGTCAGGAGCGGCGCGAATGCATAGAGGATGGATGAGCTCCAGCATGGTAAGAATTCGAGCAACAGGGTGCGTTAATGCTGGTCGGGTCAGCCTCCGCATTTGGGGCAGGGATTGCCAGCGTTCGCCTTGCATGGTCGCTTGGGATTAAACTCCGCACAGGTGGAGTTGTGGCGGATGCGGCCTTTGCCGCCGATGCTCCAGCGCATTTTGTCGGCATCGGCTTCAGCGATTTTTGCTCCTGGTTTCGGCGTCATGTCGGTGAAGGTCTCTCGGCCGATGCGCAGGCTCACGACGATTTTGTTGAGCTTGCCTGGGAGACTGTCGGATTCGGTGGCGACGCGGTCAGCGGCGACTTTGGGCAGGCTTGTCAAATAGGGCATCAGGGCATCCGTGCGTAGTGCCAGATTCAGAGGCCCTGCATTGCTGGTGTCGGCAGTGTAAGGGGAGCGGTTCGTATCGCCACGTTTGATCTGCGGCAGTTCGGCCATGATGCCCAGGACATCGCCTTTTTCGCTAAGGACGATGCCGCCCAAGGCCTTAGGATCGCGCGGTGCGTCGTGCTCAAAGTAGAGTGGGTTGCTGGCTGCGTTGAGCTGGGTGATCTTGCCGTTAGATGAAACGGCAGGAATGAGGGCCGCGCCGCGTGGGTCTAGTTTGAGACTGAGTGCGACGATGGGCTGCCCGAGCACCAACGGCTTACGCGGAGCGAGATGCATGGCGGTGGCGGCTGCCTTGCAACTCACAATGGCGATGCCGAGGTCGCTGTTGTTGGCGATGACTGTGCCGGGTTGCAGGTCCGTGCCGAGGTCGATCATGATGTCTGTGGCGTTGACCAGCACGAGCCCGGTTTCGCTAATGGGATAGCCGAGTGCACGCACCTCGGCGATTTCGACCTTGGGCTCGTAAATGTCGATAGGCTGTGACATGGCCGTCATCGCGCGATCCACGGTGGTGGCGTAGCTTTGTAGCTTGATGACCTCGCCCTGGAGCGGGTGTAGGCTGCGCTCTCCGGTGTAGAAGATGAGCTGGTCTGCCACCTTCGTGCCCTTAACGAGGGAGGTTCCGGGATCGGGATAGAGATAGATCTGTGCGCCTGCGAACAGGATCGGATCGGTCGGCTTCACGCGTGCCAAAGCCAGGCGACAAAGCATTCCCTCGCCGCAAGTCTGGCCAGCCTCAAAGCTCTTGATGCTCTCTGCACCTGCCTTCACCGCTGCATCGACAAAGGTCTGTGCATCGCGCGCATACTTTTGGTCTTCTTCTTTGAGCACGTTGAGCGGAAAAATGATCGGCTGACCGTTAGTGCCTTTGAGTGTGACTGTGTCACCATTCAGCTTGATGAAGCTGCCTTGCAGTGACTTGCCATCACTGCTCTGCCATTCTCGGCCAAAGCTTTGGTGGACGGCGATGAGAGTGAGGAGGCTGGCAAGCAGGAGTGATGTGAGTGAGGGCATGAGTGTGATGAGGTGCTTCACAGGATGTTATTCTTTGGCTGATGGCGTGACGAACTCCTGGCGGCTGACTTTACCGTCGCCGTCTTTGTCGAAGCGCTTGAAACGGGCTTCGAGATCAGGTCCGCCGTGTTGGCCGGTTTTGTATTCTTCGAGGGTGAGAAACTCGTCTTTGTTGGTGTCCCAGCGCTTGAATGGAATGCTGCGGTCTTTAGCGGGAGCTTCAGATGTGGGCGCTGCCTTCTCCGGGAGTTTCTTCGGCTCGCTCTCTGGTGATTTTGCCAAACAGCTTGGATCTGCCCTGGTGGGCAGTGTCGCGTTCCAATCGAGTGCCTGCTTGGTCAGGCGCGCGACGATTTCGGGATGATCTTTTGACTGATCTTTGGCGATGTCTTCGGTGCGGTTCGTCTTGAGATTGTGCAGTTCGACCTTTTTGCCATCGAAGGTCGTCACCAGTTTCCAATCCCCGTCGCGCACGGCTAGATCAGGCCAGAAGTTGGGGTTCTTCTTGTCGCCGTTGGTCCGCCAGAAAATGGGCCGGGTGCGCTGGATGGATTCGCCCTTGAGAGCCGGGAGCAAATTTTCGCCGTCGCCATTGGCATCGGTCGGCGGGGTGACTCCGGCGGCGGCGCAGAAGGTGGGGAGCAAATCCACCGCCGTCAGGACGGTGGTGTCGTTTTTCAGGCCGGCCGGAGCTTGGCCCGGCCACCGCACGATGAACGGCACGCGCACGCCACCTTCGAAGAGACTGGTTTTCTGTCCCCGCAGGCCGCCGGTTTCACCGACATTGTAGTGACTGCGATACTTGCCGGGGTCGCCTTTGTCGCCCTCCTTGAGTTTTGCCGGGCCGTTATCGCTGGAAAAAACCACCAGCGTGTTCTGCGCGATTCCGCAGCGCTCCAGCGCATCGAGGATCATGCCGACCTTGTTGTCGCCGTCGGTGATGACCGCCGCATAGACCTGTTGCCGGGGGTCGAGATGTTTCCATTTCTCCATGGATTCCGTCGAGGGAGTGTGGGCCAGATGGCTCTCGTGCAGCCACACGTTTACGTAGAACGGACGGTCTTTGTTTGCCTCAATGAACTTCACCGCCCGGTTGGGAATATCGTTCCCCGAGGGTCCGACTTTCGGCCCCGGTCCGTGATAGACTGCCGACTCGTCGATGCCGTAGTCCGCCATGGTCGGCGTCCCTTCCCCCAGATGCCATTTGCCAAAGTGCCCGGTGCGATAGCCCGCTGCTTTGAGCAAGCGTGGTGTCGTGGGTGACTTGGAGTCCAGCCAGTCCGGCATCTCCGGAGGCTTACCGACACCGAAGACCGTATTGATGCCGAAGCGACCCGGAAAACGCCCGGTCATGGCCGCCGCACGACTGGGCGAGCACACTGGACTGAGCACATTGAACTGCTGGAAATCAATGCCCTCACTGGCCAACTTGTCGAGGCGCGGAGTTTTCAACCACGTGTTACCGTGACAGGATAAATCGCCCCAGCCCCAATCGTCGGCGTAGATGAAGACGATGTTGGGCTTGGTAGCATCAGCGGCTTGGACATTCGGGCGCAATGTGAGTAACAAAGCGGTGAGCAGGATGAGCGTGTGTTTCATGAAATTGAGTGCAGTGGTTTTGACTTTTCTGATGATGAGATTGTCGATAGGCGCTCTTGGATGAACCTTCGACAGCGGTGCGCAGACGCCTCATTCAGGGCGCTTCACGTCTTCGGCCTTCGACGCGTTGGACAGCTCGCGGACTGCGGTTTCCTCCGCAGAAATGCCTTTGTTGTTCGTGATCTGCACCTCATTGGATTTCTCAACGAGGACTTTTGGCGTGCCTTTGGGCGCACTCTCAGCGAGCGGGCCAAACGTGTTGCCGCGAATCATGACATGAGCCGCATTGGCGATGGTAATTGCCGGGCCGACGGGCCAGTTCCACCCAAAGACACTCGGAGTGGTGCCGAAGCCGGAAAACGAGTTGCCTTCAATCAGGATGTTCGTGCTGTCGTGAGAGATGTTTTCCGGCGCATCGCTCACGATGGGTTTGGTGCCGGGAACTCCCGAAAGTGGTGACGCGCCGATGACAATGTTGGGGTGATTGTTATCGATGAAAGTGCAGTCGCGCACCGTGAAGTTGCGAATGGACGATCCTTCCTCGAAATACCATTCGGGCGCGGCGGAAATCGCGGGCTGAAAGCTATTGCGGAACGCGCAGCGTTCAATCGTGCAATGGGCGGCTTTCAAGTTGAGGCACTTCGCGCGAAAGACCTGAAATTTGCTGTCACGGATGATGGTTTCCTGCCCCACCGTCGCCACGTTGATGAGCCGGTCTATGCCGTCCGTCATGGACTCGCGGCTGAAGTTCATGCCGACGCCCACGCCGACGCGCTCCGTCACGACATCCCGATCCAGAGCGATGACAAACGTTCCGTCGGGGTTGAGCGTGGCTGTTTTGATGATGGCGTCCGACCGCATCTTTTTGTGCTGCCAATCCCAAAGTTCGACTCGATCGCCCGCACGGTAATCGCTGTTTTTCGCCTGCACGAGCAGCGTCCGCCTGTCTTTCTGCTCGATGATGCGAGTGTAATTGGACAAAATATCAATGCCGTCGTCGTCTAATTTGGAAAAGTCGCAGTGATCGAGCAGCAGCTTTCCTCGCAGGCCGCTGATCTGGCCGCCGCCCGCGCAGGAATAAAGTCGATTTGAGCCGGGAGGCACGCCGATCAAGAAGCGCCGGAACGTCGTGGTGCCTTCCAGCCCGTTGACGTAAAAGCCCGCGTTGGCCCCGCCGCCCCAGTAATTGATGTCTTCCAAAGTCGTGTCGCGTAGGTTGCTGAGGATGAATGCGTGGCTGCGACTCTCAGTGTAAATAAAGAACCTCTTGCCGGGCCAGTTTTCGATATTAGGCGGCCCATGCAGCTTCCAGCGCCACGTGTGCTCACCGGATTTTTCCATTTCTGACGGGTTGGGCCAATGGCGATCAAGTTGATAGTAATTCTTCTCTGGGAATACGAACGGATGCACCTGCGAGCCTTTGAACGCAGGAGCGTTTGGTGCGGGATAGCCGGGGTCAATCGAGACTTCGCACGTCATGTTGGGGATATCCACACTCTTTATCGTGCCCTGCGTGTAGCCGAGAGGGTCGTGGTCAATGGAGATTTTCCTGACGGTTACGCTCTTGCTGTCAACGATGCGGAACACCGGTTCATCCAGATCACCCGACACAATGGTCGCGTCGCCTTCGCCTTGAAACGTTAGACCGTCAGCACCTGTGATGCGAATGGACTTCTCCGCTCCCAGTGCCGTTTTGTAGCGCCCTGAAGGCAACGAGACGACCGCTCCCGCGCCCTGTTTTTGTGCCGCGACAATGGTAGCGTTAATAGCCGCTGTGTCGTCGGTCACGCCGTCGCCTTTGGCGCCAAAGTCTTTGACATTGATAGGTTTCAGCTCGGCTGGCGTTTCCGCCGCCGAGACGGTGGCAATAGACAACAGCGCGAGCGCCACCATCGCGAGGGATGAAAAAGCAAAAGGTCGGAGTGTGTGTCTGTTCTTATTTTTCATTGGTCTCGGAGCGTGCGTTTCATGG
>JAYVIO010000281.1:0-28668 GCA_043770175.1 Verrucomicrobiales bacterium
TCGGCCAGCGACGGCGGCGTTTCGCGAATCGCAACTTCTTCAAAGGCGATGGCGTGCTGCTTGAGCCATTTGATGGCGTTGCGACAGGTGGAGCAACCGGAGTAGGCGTAGAGTTTGAGCATGGCGTGGCAGGTTGCGGCTAGCTTTGCACGCATTTCATCCACGGTTCAAATTCCGGCGGTAGTTTGGCCTCGAAAGCCATCGATTGGTCGTGGATGGGGTGATTGAAAGCCAGCTTCCACGCGTGCAGCATTAGGCGTGGGACGCGAACGCGCTGCTTGGCCGGTTGCGCGTAAATCGGATCGCCGAGGATCGGGCATTGCAGCGCTTCGCGCATGTGAACGCGAATCTGATGCGTGCGCCCGGTGAGCAGGCGGCATTGAATGAGGGCGCAGCCTTGATCGGTGGCGAGCATCTGCCATTCGGTGACGGCCTCCTTCCCTGCCCCGTCGAGCAGGATGGACATGCGTTTGCGGTCCACGGGATGCCTGCCGATGTAATTTTGAATGCGGCCACTTTTCTCACGCGGCACGCCATTGACGACGGCGAGATAGATTTTCGTGAGCCGACGCTCGGCGAATGCCTCGGTGAGGCGGCGATGCGCGATGTCGTTTTTTGCCACAACCATGCAGCCACTGGTGTCTTTATCGAGGCGGTGGACAATGCCGGGGCGCATCTCGCCGCCGATGCCGCTGAGGTCGGCGATGTGGTGCAGCAGGGCGTTCACGAGGGTGCCGTCAGGATTTCCTTCCGCCGGATGAACGACAAGTCCAGATGACTTGTCCAGCACCACGATGTCGGAATCCTCATACAAAATCGTCAGCGGAATGTCCTGGGCCTTGATCTCCACCTCAGCTACCTCCGGCACCGTGACGCTCACCACATCCCCAGCTCTCATTGTAGCCCCTGATTTGACCGGCTTGCCGTTCAGCGTGGCGTGGCCGTCCTTGATCAGGTCCTGGAGCCGCGAGCGCGACATTTCCGGCAAGCGCCGGGCGAGGTGTTTGTCGAAACGCTCGCCGAGTTCGGCGGTTTCAGTGACGGTCCAATCCATTACACATACTCAAGATTCAAATTAATCAGGCAATCTGTAATTTCTGGCATTTGCCATGCGATGCAGGTATGTAGATAGCCCTAATCCCCCATTTTGCCCCCTGTCCTCGAACAAACTTACCTGAGCACCTGCCCGGTCTGCCAAAAGCAGATCGACGTAACGTCGCTGGAGCCGTTCACGAAGCTGAAATGCCCCTTCTGCGGGCAGATGGTGCGCGTGCGCCGTCGGTTTGACCATTTCATGATCGTGCGCCAGATCGGCGAGGGCGGCATGAGCCGGGTGTTCGAGGCGGAAGACGAGACACTGGGCCGCCGTGTGGCGCTTAAAATTCTGAACCGTCAGTACGGCCGTGATGCCACGCGATTGGAGCAGTTCCGCCAGGAAGCGCACATCACGGCGAATGTGACGCATCCGAACGTGATCAAGCTCTACTCCGTGGGCTACGATCAGGGCTATTTCTACATCGCCATGGAGCTCGTCGGCGGTGGCAGCTTGGAGCAGCGCATCAAGCGTGAAGGCCATCTGAAGGAGGCCGAGGCTCTGCGCATCGGCCGCGAAGTGGCCGAGGGCCTGCGCGCCGCCCAGCATTTGAATCTGATTCATCGCGATGTGAAACCCGCGAACATCCTGTTCACCGAAACCGGCACGGCGAAAGTGGTGGACTTTGGTCTGGCGCTGTTCGCAAACCGTGGCGGCGATCAATCCGGCGAAATCTGGGCCACGCCTTACTACGTCGCGCCGGAAAAGGTCATCGAAAACAAAGAGGACTACCGCAGCGACATCTTCAGCCTCGGTGCCACACTCTATCATGCGATGACGGGCCATCCGCCGCACAAAGCGAACACCAACGCCATCGAGGATCTGCGCCGCATCAAAAGCAAGCGTGTCGTCCTCGGCGAATCTGGATTGCGCTTTTCACCGCGCACCGAACACGCCATCAACGGCATGCTCAGCTTTCGTCCTGAAGAACGCTTCTCGAATTACGACGAGGTGGTGGATGAAATGCGTCTTGCTGAAGGTTTGCTGGATCGCGGTGGCGTTCGGCGCAGGCTTTTTTCACGCCGCGCAAGGTTGGTCGCCTCTGTGGCTGCAGCCATCGCGCTAGCTTATGGCATCGGCTGGTTGTTGCGTGAAGGCGGCGAACGTCGTGTGCGAGCCTCCCTACAAATTTCAGCAGCGGATGCGCGTGATCTTTCCGGCGGAGGCATCACGCTCAAGGCTGGCGAAACCACCTTTGCCGACGCCCGCAGAGAGCTTGAGCAACTGCACTTCAGCCAGGCGCAGAACCAGTTCGAAAAGCTGGCTGATTCCAAGGACACACCGCAACCGACCAAGAACTGGGCGCGTCTCAATGCCGCGCTGTGCAATATCATTCTCGACAAGAAGTCCGAGGCATCACGTCAGTTTGCCAGGCTTTCCACCAACGCCGCCGAACTCAATGGCCTCACTTCCTTCTTCAAAAAAATCAAGGAGCGCATGGAGCATGATGACTTGGCGATTGGCACGGCGCAGGAATCACTGGCCTACAATGTCAGTAACGAGGAAGCCGTGGGTTATCTCGTGCATGGACTGGCTGAGTGGCATTTTGGAGACCCCCGTGTAGGCAGGGATGAGTTGAAAGTGTTTTTGGGAAAGCTGGATCAGGTCAAGTCCGCTGTGGTTGCGCCCAATCCGTTCGCATGGCTCACCAGCTACAAGGCGCTCACGGAGCTGTACAAAGCTGACTTCGCCTTTGTGGATACCAAAAAAGCCGAGGGTGCCGGAACGGTTGAGGAACTGCGCTCCGAACTCGCTGAAGTGGAGCAAACCAAGAAGCAGCTCAAGACCAGCGGAGCCTTCCGCAACGAAATTGAAAACAGGCAGTCGGAACTCAAGCGCGAGATCAAGCGCATGACCGTGGAGCAGCAGCAACGTCAGATGCTGGCAGACAAAAAACATCGTCAGGCCGACCTCGAACTCCTTGCCGAGGTCAATGCGCTCGTGCCTTCGCTCGTGCAGGGCTATGATTACTCACGCGCCATCGAAATGCTCGGCGGCACACACCTGGAAACCGCAGATGTGCGCAGCGCTCTCGACGGCCGCCTGTACCTCTACACACAGTCGCGTGACTTCGTGCGCCAGCTTACCGCCGATCTGAGCACCAAAGGCTGGAGCGGCACCATCTCACGCCGTGAAGGCGGCCAGATGAGCGGACGCATCACCTGCAACACCGACGGCTCCACCGTGAGCGTCACCCTCGACCGCGGCACGCTTTCCCTGCCCTTTGAAAGTCTCACGCCCGAAACCCTCGTTGAAATCGCCCAAGCCTTTGGCACCCAGACCACCGATTCCACCGACTACTACCGTCGCCAGGAAAACACCGCCGCTTTCGCCCGTCTCAACGGCCTCGCCCAGCTCTCCGCCACCATCGCCGCCCAGCTCATGGAAGAAAACCGATCTTTCCGCACCCGCTGGATGAAAGTGATGGAAGCAGGCATTTGAGCGAAGGGCATAGGGCTGAGAGCAAAGAGCTGGAACAATGGATAGGACAGCAGTCCCATTCCTCTCATCCCTCCCATCAGGCGCGCACAAAAAAAGCGCAGGACTCTACGCCCTGCGCCCTTGGCCCTAAGCTTTCGTTACTTGATCTCCTGCGCCCAGAAGATGTGCCAGTCGTCCAGGTTGTTCAGATCGACCGCGCCCGGGTTCACGCTGCCGTCATCGGCGGTGCCATCGGCGGCGAGGATGCTCTTGCGCGTGGCATCGTCATGGATGTAGCCGCGGATGGAGGCGTTGTGCTTGTAGAGGTTGCCCTTTGTCAGGTTCACACCGGGTTGCTTTTTGATCCAGCTTTCAAGCTGCGGGTAGCTCGGCTTCGTGGCGATGAATGCTTTGAAGTCGTCAATCTTGATGCCCAGCGCGTCGAGCGTCATCTGGTCGTAGCCGCAGCCGATGCCGGGATAGTCCGCGTGCAGCTTGCCAGCAGCAGCCAGCGAGGCTTTCTGCCACAGGCGGGGAAGATGAAGGACGCCGAGGGGGCCGGCGATGCCGGAACTGATGAGAGGAACAATCTGGCTCATGATTTGATTTGGGTTGGGTTGGAGTTTCGCGAATGACATTCGCTTTTGGCGAACGCACACTCGACTTTGACGAGTCCGCTTTGCAGCGGCAAGAAAAAACGCTCCCGCGCCCTTTTCCTCGCCCCCTTTCATGAAAAAACTCTGTCACATCGCTCCCGGCGGCGGTTCTTGCTCTGGAATGGTGATGGTGCCGGTCGGAATTGTGCCGACACCTTTGCCCAGACGACCGCTGTAGAGGTCGATGGCGCGTTTGGCGATGATGTCGATCACCGCCGGCTGGAGCGTGCGGGCGGCGACGTTGGAGACGGCCATGCTGGCCCACATGATGGGAGATTTGAAGCGCAGCACCTGCCACACGGGCAGCAGGCGCTTGTACCACTTGTTCGCGGTCTGCATCCGCTCATGCGTGGCGATCTTGTGCGTCATCTCCCACGTCTTGATCGCCGTGCTGGCGCTGACATCGACGAGGCGGCCAATCGAACGGGTCTGCAAAAAATCCGTCACATCCATCGCCGCGAGATGCACGGCGCGTGAGAACTGGCTCAGGCCCGGCGCGAGCAGCGCCTCCTGCTTGCCCGGATGATAGATCGCCGCGATCTCGCGCACGAGCCGCGGCACCTCATCGACGAGCGGCGGCATCCATTCGGGATTGAGGTTCTTCTGCCAGCGCAGGCGCTTTTTGCACTCCTCCACGGCGGCACGCGCTTTCTCATCAGCCACACCGCAGTCGGGAAACACGTAGCTGGCCAGCGCATGCCGTGCAGCGCGCAGATCGGCCACGAAGCGCAGCATCTTCCATAGCACCAGCGTGGCCGCACCGACGAGGATGCCGGCGAGAAAGGTCAGGATGTAGCTCCAAGGCATGCATGCACCGGAGAGCACCGCAGGCGGAGTGTCAAGACAACGAAAGTGGCGGGAGAGGCGGCTTGCAGCAGCGGAATGACACGCCATAGATGCGCCACAACCCATGTCCTCCATTTTCGAACTCTTTTCTCTCCAAGGCAAAACCGCCGTCGTCATTGGCGGCACTGGTGAACTCTGTGGCGCAGTCGCGGAGGGCTTTGCCTCCGCTGGCGCGGAAGTCGTGCTCGTCGGTCGTGACCAATCGAAGGCCGACAAACGCCTGGAAACCATCCAAGCCGCCGGTGGGCAGGCCTACTTCGTTTCCGCCGATGCCAGCCGCAAAGCCGACCTGCAAATCCTGCTCGATCAAGTGCTGGAGCGTTCCGGCGGCTGTCACATCCTCGTCAACGGTGCTGGCGTGAACTCCGCGACGCCGTTCCTCGACATTGCTGAAGATGAATACGACCGGATCATGAACATCAACACCAAGGCCGTGTTTCTGGCCTGCCAGGTGTTCGGCAAACATTTCGTCGAGGAGAAAATCGCCGCCTCCATCATCAATCTCGGCTCCATGTCCGGTCTGCTGCCGCTGAGCCGCGTTTTCACCTACTCGATGTCCAAAGGCGCCGTTCACAATCTCAGCAAGAACCTCGCTCGCGAATGGGCACCGCTCGGCATCCGCGTGAACACGCTCGTGCCCGGCTTCTTCCCCGCCGAGCAAAACAAAAAAGTGCTCACGCCTGACCGCGTCGCCAAAATCATGGGCCACACGCCGATGAACCGCTTTGGCGAAGCCAGGGAACTCGTCGCCGCAGCGCTGCTGCTCGCAGGCGCAGGTGGCTCGTTCGTCACCGGCCATGAAATGGTCGTGGATGGCGGGTATTCGTCGATGACGATCTAAAGTGGTGTAGGCCGGATGTGTTTGGCGCAAACAGCTCGCACACGCTGCCACGCATTCTCCGCCAAACCATCCGGCTGCGACGTGTGGAAACGCGGCCCAGAGCACGCGCCATCCAACCCGCCGGATAGTTCGGCGAACTTGCCTTGATGGCTGACGACACTCCACGCGCCGAACACATCCGGCCTACGCCCACTCAGGCGATTTCACCTTTCTCCCTCCTGAAACGATAAAAGCCCCGCAAACCGCTCGTTTAGGCCAGTGGTAAGACCTCTAACCACATGGCTTTTTCATCCATCAAACCGCAGCGCAGCCTCGTCGAGGAAGTGTGTGCACGCATCGCTTCAGAAATCCGCGACGAGATCACGGTGGGCGACGGCTGGCTGCCGCCGGAGCGTGATCTGGCGCTCAAACTCGGCGTGAGCCGCCCCGTGGTGCGCGAGGCGACGAAGCGGCTGGAACTGCAAGGTCTGCTCGAAGTGAAGCACGGCGTGGGCACCAAGGTCGTGGATAAGCTGCACAAGCCGTTGAACGGCTCGCTGGCGCTACTCATCCCTGATGACAAGGAGCGGCTGCGCCAGTTGATCCAAGTACGTTTCATGTTGGAGCCGGAGAATGCACGACTCGCTGCCGAAAACGCCAGCGCGGCGCAGATTCGCAAGCTGCGCACGGCTTTGCAGCAACTTGAGGACGCGTTGGATTTTGAAACGGCTGTGGTGGCGGACATGACGTTCCATCGTGAACTGGCGGCGGCCTCGGGCAATCAAATCGCCACGCTGCTGCTGCATTCGCTTTCTGAATTGATCCAAACGAGCCTCAGTCGTGGCTACAGCCGCACTTCGACGGCAAACGCCGTGCGCCAGCATGCCGCCGTGCTCAGCGCCATCGAGAAGCGTGATCCCTCTGCCGCCGCGAAAGCGATGCGCGAACATCTGATCACCGCCGAGGCCGATCTGGCGTTGCCGAAGTCCAAAAAAGTATCCCGAGCATGAAATATCTCCTTCCCCTTTCCTTGCTGATCGCCAGCAGCCCTGTGCTAGCCGTCGAATCCGATGCCGCGAAGTTGTTTCACGAGCAGGTGGCGCCGATCCTGGCGAAGAACTGCATCGAGTGTCACAACGACGTGACGACCAAGGGCGGCCTGAACATGGAAACGCTGGCCGAGGTGTTGAAGGGCGGCGAAGACGGCCCCGCCATCGTTCCTGGCAAGGCAGATGAGTCGCCGCTGTATCAGATGATCGTGCCGGAAGCGCCCGGCGATAAACCGGAGATGCCAAAGAAGAAAGCTGCGCTGACTTCTGTGGAAACAGATCTCATCAAGCGCTGGATCGACATGGGCGCCGCGTGGCCGCAGGAAATCGTGCTGAAGGAGAAACCGAAGGGTGGCATCACGCACTGGTCGCTTCAGCCGCTCAAGCCATCGAAGCATGCGTCCATCGACGAATTCATCACCGAGAAGCTCAAAGAGAAAGGACTCGCGATGAATTCACCTGCGGATGCACGCACGTTCATTCGTCGTGCGAGCTTCGATCTCATCGGACTGCCGCCGACTCCCGAAGAAGTCACCGCATTCGAAAAAGAGTTCATCCAGGATCAAGCATCCAGCATCAAGCATCTGATCGACCGCCTACTCGCTTCACCGCGTTATGGCGAGCGCTGGGCGCGGCACTGGCTGGATGTGGTGCGGTTTGCGGAGAGCCATGGATTTGAGATGAATCGCGTGCGGCCAAATGCATGGCCGTATCGGGATTACGAGAATCGTTCGCTCAATGCGGACCAGCCGTATGACCAATTCGTGCGCGAGCAGATCGCCGGAGATCAACTGGGCGCGGATCAGGGTACGGGATTTCTCGTGGCAGGTGCCTGGGATCAAGTGAAGGGCCAGGACCCGGCGCTACGGGCGAATCAACGGGCGGATGAGATGCATGACCTCGTGAGCACCACGGGCAGCACGTTCCTCGGACTCACGATTGGCTGTGCGCGCTGCCATGATCACAAGTTCGATCCGGTGAGTCAGGTCGATTACTACCGCATGCGTGGCATTTTCGAAGGTGTGCAGCATGCGGAGCGCGAACTGCGGCCAGCGGATGCGGAAGAGAGCCAAAAGAAGGCGGAGGGCGTGCGGCTGGAGATCGCGGCGATTGATTCGGCGCTGTCACGCTTCCAACCACGTGCGCAGCTCACGAAACGTGTGCTGGTAGATGATGATCTGCCGCCAGCGACGAAACCGGACGCGATTGGCTGCGTGCAGATCGAACAGCCGACGAATGGGAAGCCGATTGAATATTCGCCGGGCACGGAGTTCGGGCAGGCATCTGACCCAGGGGATTCCACACGACTGCCGAATCTCGGCGAGAGCTATCGCTACTGGAGCGCGAAGACCGATGAGGCTGGAAAGGACTTCTTTTCATGGAATCCGCGTGTGACGGGCAACCAGCGCATCTGGCTGTCCTGGGGCGCGTGGACGACGCATGCGAAGGATGCGCACTACATTCTCGATCTCGACGGCGATGCGAACACGAAGGAGGATCAACAGGAAATCGCGGTGGTGGATCAAAGCAAGTTTGCAGACGGCAGCGGCGCGATTCCCGAGCAGAAACGCTGGAGCGGCTTCAAATACGCCGGAACGCATACGCTGACGAAGGATTCCATTCTCATCCTGCGCAGCGGCAAGCTCGGCGGGCCGACAGTGGCGGACGCGGTGCTGTTTGAGGAGGCGATTGATGCCCAACCCGCCTCCCAGCCGCATCTGCGCGCACCAGTGACGCATCTGGCGAATCACGAGAGTTTCGATCCTGTGCAGGCGAAGTTTGTGCGCTTCACAATCAACGCGACGATCGGCGGACAGCCGTGCATTGACGAGTTGGAGGTCTTGGCAGGCGGCAAAAATGTCGCCCTGGCGAAAAACGGAGCTCAGGTAACGGCTTCGGATGTTTTTGCCGATGGTGCGAACTCGATTCACCAGATCGCCCATGCGAATGACGGTCTGTATGGCAATGCGAAGAGCTGGATTGCGAAAGGAGGCAAGGGCTGGCTGCAAATCGAACTGCCGCGTGAGGAGACGATCAGCCGTGTGGTTTGGAGCCGGGATCGCGTGGAAAAGGGCAAGACTTATCAAGATCGTATCGCGACGGATTATGTGGTCGAGGTGGCGTTGGATGGAAAAGCTTGGAAGGCAGTGGCCTCGTCTGCGGACCGGCTGGCAGCAGATTATCGAGAACGGATTCGCGATGTGCCGACGCTGAGCGGTGTCACTGGTGACAATGCCGCCGAAGTGAAGAAGCACAGTGAGCGGCGGGCCGTGCTGCAACGCGAGTTGAAGGAGCTGACAAGCTTCCCGCTGGCCTACCTGGGCAAGTTTGAACAGCCGGGGCCGACCTTCCGCCTGCAGCGCGGTGATCCGATGACACCGAAGGAAGAAATCGCGCCGGGAGGGCTGTCGCAGTTCGGTGCGAAGCTGGATCTGGCCAAAGACACGCCGGAATCGGAGCGACGCATGGCTTTGGCGAAGTGGCTAACTGATCCGCAGAATCCGCTCACCGCTCGTGTGATGGTGAATCGGCTGTGGCATTACCATTTCGGCACGGGCATCGTCGATACGCCAAGTGATCTGGGCTTCAACGGCGGCAAGCCCTCGCATCCTGAGCTGCTGGACTGGCTGGCGGCTGAGTTTATGAAGCGCGGCTGGAGTTTGAAGGAAATGCATCGCCTGATCATGAACTCGGCGGCGTATCGGCAGTCGAGCGCGGCTAATGACGCGGGCATGCTCGCGGATTCGGGTGCACGGCTGCTGTGGCGTTTTCCAACGCGACGCATCGAGGCGGAGCCGCTGCGCGACACGATTCTCGCAGTCAGCGGCGTGCTTGATTTGACGATGGGCGGGCCGGGCTTTGATCTGTTCGATGCGAATGATAACTATGTGAAGGTGTACCAGTCGAAGCAGGAGTTCGGCACCGACACGTTTCGGCGCATGATTTACCAGAGCAAGCCACGCGTGCAGCTCGATGACACGTTTGGAGCCTTCGATGTGCCGGATGCGGGTCAGATCGCTCCACGGCGCACATCGAGCACGACGCCGCTGCAGGCGCTGAATTTCCTCAACAGCACGTTTGTGATGCAGCAGGCCAGTTTGTTTGCCGCACGGCTCGAAAAGGAGGCTGTCAAGAATGCGGAGGCGCAGGTGAGGGGAGCGTTTCAACTGGCCTACCAGCGTGATCCGCGTGCGGATGAGCTGAACGCGTCCACGAAGCTGATCGCCGACCACGGACTGGCGATGTTCTGCCGGGCGTTGTTCAACACGAGCGAGTTCATGACCCTTTACTGATCCCTGCCATGCAAAATCATCTTCTCTCACGTCGCACCTTCCTGAATCAAAGCGTCAGCGGGCTGGGCAGCATCGCTTTAACGTCGCTGCTGGCCCGGAAGGGACTGCTGGCGAATGATCCGATCCGGCCGCTGATTAACCCATCACGTCCGTATGCGCCGAGGGCACCGCATTTTGCGCCACGCGCAAAGAACGTGCTCATGATCTTCTGCTCGGGCGCGATCAGCCATGTCGATACGTTTGATTACAAGCCGGAGCTGGTGAAGCGCCACGGCATGCCGCTGCCGGGCGCGGCGGATTTGATCACGTTTCAAGGGGCGCAGGGGAATCTGGTGAAGCCGCTGTGGGAGTTCAAGCCACGCGGGCAAAGCGGCAAGATGATCAGCGATTTGGTGCCAAACATTGCCGCGATGGCGGATGACATGTGCTTCATCCATTCGATGACGGCGAAGTCGAACACGCATGGTCCGGCAGAGAACCAGATGAGCACAGGCTTCATCCTCGACGGCTTCCCCGGCATCGGCTCGTGGGTGACGTATGCGCTGGGCTCGGAGTGCGATGACATGCCTGCCTTCGTGGCGATCCCTGATCCGCGTGGCGTGCCACAGATCGGCTCGCGGCACTGGAACTCGGCGTTTTTACCAGCCATGTTTCAGGGGACGGCCTTCAACGCGAGCAAGCCGATCCCGAATTTGCTGCGGCCGACGAGCGTGAGCGAATCGGCGGATCGCGGCACGCGTGATTTGGTGAACCTGCTGAATCGCCGACAGGCGGAGGAGCATCCGGCGGACAGCGACCTCGCGGCGCGCATTTCATCGTATGAACTGGCGGCGCGGATGCAGATCGCGGCCTCTGAAGTCGGCAACATGGCGGGTGAGAGCAAGGCGACGCTGGATTTGTATGGCGTGAACGACAGCAACGAGAACAAGGCTGGTTTTGCGAAGAACTGCCTGCTGGCGCGGCGCTTGATCGAGCGTGGCGTGCGCTTTGTACAGCTTTTCAACGGCTCCTACGCGATGGGCGAGGGCGTGGGCAACTGGGACGGGCACAAGACGATCGAGAAGCAGTATTCCGTGCATGGACCGATCCTCGACCAGCCGGTGGCGGGATTGCTGCGTGATCTGAAAGCGCGAGGATTGATGCAGGACACGCTGGTGGCCTTTGTGACGGAGTTTGGCCGCATGCCAACCTTCCAGAAAGGCGCGAACGGGCGGGATCACAATCCGAAGGGTTTTACCGTCTGGCTGGCCGGTGCGGGGGTGAAGAAGGCCTTCAGCTACGGTGCCACGGACGAATTTGGTTATCAGGCAGCGGAGAATGTGAGCACGATTTACGATCTGCATGCCACGATTTTGCACCTGCTGGGCATCGACCACGAGCGTCTGAGCTACTACAACAACGGCATCGAACGGCGGCTGACGGACGTGCACGGGCATGTCATCAAAGACGTGCTGGCGTGACCCAGCCTGAGAAAGTGGGGAAAAAGCGGTTGATTTCCTCTCCAGAGTCTCCACCATGCGCCTCCCCAAAACCTGACCCCATTCCCGTACCCGCATCATGGCCGTAGTTATCCGTCTCCGTAAAGAAGGTGCCAAGCACCGCCCTATTTTCCGTATCGTTGCGGCTGACAAGCGCTTTCCGAAGGAAGGTCGTTTCCTCGAGATTCTCGGCACCTACGATCCTCAAAAGGGACTGAAGGGCGCAACCGTGAAACTCGACCGCGTGAACGCATGGATCGCCCAGGGAGCCAAACCTTCCGAAACGGTGGCCAGCATCATCAAGAGCGCCGCCGTCACGGCCTAAACCGCCATGGACGCGCCGGAAGCCCTCCGCGAGTTCCTTTCGTATGTGGTGGCGAATCTGATCGACCACCCGCAGCAGGCGACCATCGCCATCGGCACCAATGTGAATGGCGCGGTCACTTACCGCGTGCAACTGGCGCAGGAAGACGTGCGTCACGTCATCGGCAAGAATGGGATGACCGTCAGTGCGATCCGTTCGCTGCTGAACACAGCGGCGGCGAAACACGGAATCAAGATCTCGCTCAAAGTGGGATCAGCGCGCGAAGAGGATGCAGAAGCGGCGGCTGCGCCGAATGCCGAAACCAGAATGGCGAATGACGAATGAGGCCGGATGCGGTCATCTGACGTTCGTCATTCCGCATTCGTCATTCGTCATTTTTTAGACGCACTTGCTGCCCGCCCACCACCCCAAGGCGGCAGCGGTGACACCGAGAGCGATGCTGCCGAAGGCGTTGAGCAGCGCGAACCAGGAATGGTGGTTCACCAGCAGCAGCCAAGAGTCGTTCGAGAGTGTGGAAAAGGTGGTGTAGCCGCCGAGCACTCCCGTGGCGGCGAACAGCCATGAACCGCTGCCTTTTTCCTTCATCGCCGGCAGGGCAAACAAAAAGCCGAGGATGAAACTGCCTGCAATGTTGGCCGCAAAGACACCCCAAGGAAACACCGCACGTGGGCACAGCCGCGCCATGCCAATGACCGTGGCGTAACGCAGCACCGAACCGATGCCGCCGCCGAGGAAGACGAGAAGGACATTGCGCATGGTGAAACTCAGACGGCGGTTTCGGCGCCAGCCGTGCCAGCAGCCTCAGTGGCTTCAAGTGCCTGAGACAATGCGGGAAGTTTAGCGATCACGAGGTGCGGGAAGTGAGGTAATATCTGGCACCGCAACGCCTCGACAAACTCCTCCGACACCTCACGACTCATCCCATCGTCGGTGACCAGCCAGCGGTTGGCGAACCAGCCACGGTTCAGGGTGATGCGAACCTGAAAGCAGCCGCGCTTCATGCTTGCGCCGATCTCCTTGACCAGCGTCCAGGGAAAATAGGCCACGCCGTAGCGAATGCCGCCCTCGCTGATCGACAGCTTGCGGGAATAGCCGGTGAGGAACGAAAAGAACCACGTCGTGCCCAAGTAAAAGAGCAGGCAGCCCACCACCGCGAGGCCGGCGGCAATTTGCATATTTTCCTCCGAAACTTCTTCCTCTCGAAACAGACGGATCAGCACCCACAGCATGATGACGCTGGCAGCACAGGACATCATGAAGCCCAGCACGCCATGAAACGGCTTGTAGGTGCAATAGCCGGCGTGAACCACACCCGGGCTGCGCGAAGTCGTCAGCATGCCGCCACCTCCTGCCGTCTGGCACCACCAATGGTCTGCGGAGCGATGCGCGCGCGCCAGACATAGCGCTGGAACAGCACCTTCACCGAAGCAGTGAGCGGCACGGCGAGAATGGCGCCAAGCAAGCCACCCAGCAGCAGCGCCCACACCAGCACGGACGCGATCACGGTCATCGGATGCAGGCCCACCGCCTCGCCGACGATGCGCGGCGTGATGAACAGCGCATCAATCTGCTGCACAAGAGCAAACACACCGGTCACGACGAGCGGCATGATCCACCACGGATCACCCGGCACGAGAGCGCTGCCGCCCTGCACCGCCGCAATGATCACCGCCGGCACCCAGCACAAGGCGATGCCTAGATAGGGAATGATGCCCGCCACGCACAATGCCAAGCCAATGAGCAGACCGAAGTCCAAGCCCACGGTCACCAGGCCGATACCGGTGGCGATGCCGTTGATGACGCTGACGAAAAGCTGGCCGCGAAAGAAGGCGATCAGGTAGGTGTTGATCTCGTTCAGACAGCTTACGACCTCGTCTTTGAAAGCAGATGCACGCAGCGGCAGATAGTCCGACCACTGCTGTTGGATTTTGGCACTCTCGATCAGGAAGTAATACAAGTAGAGCGGCACAATGATGAACGAGAGCAGAAAGCCAAACACGCCGAGGAACCCGCCCACGCTCGATTTGACGAAGGTCCACACCATGCCGGGGATTTTCGGCAGCGTGGTTTTCACCCAGTCGCCGCTCAGGAATGCTTGAAGGTCAAAGTCGAAGCCGTCGGTGCCGGCAGTGGTCGTTGGCACAGGCTGTTCTGGCATGCTCGTGGCAGCATGAGTCGGCAGCGTAATACCGTAGTCTTTTTCGATTCTCGCAGTGAAGTCGAGCACGGCCAGCCTAGCCTTCGTGTAGTAAACCGGCACTCGTTCGGCCAGGTGCCGTGTCGGATCGTCCAGCTTTACTACGATCCACCAGCCGAGGCCACCAATGGCGAGCGTAAACACAGCAAACGCCAGCAGCACCGAGCGCTGACGATTCAAGCCGCGGCGTTCCAGCCAATCCACGCCAGGCTCCAGCAGGTAGGCCAGCACGCCAGCCACGGCAAAGGGCACCAGGATCGGCTGCAAAAAGGCGATCACCTGCGTCAGCAGATAGATCAGCCCGATCAACAGCGCCCCGATGACCGTGATCGACAACGCGGTCACAGCAGTCCACAACGCATTGCGCTGAAAGGCGGTTGGCAGGTTCTTCATCGGGAGGAAGTCGCGCATCGTAGCGAGTTGCGGCGGTTTGGGAACTGCAAAGATGCCGAAGTGATCGACACCCTTCCTCCGGCTCGTATCATTTCCAAATCATGTCCAAACCGCAGCCCCAGCCAGTCGATCCCGCTGAACTTCCGCAGCTCGCGCAAACCACCATGCGCGCCGCCAAATTCCCCATGCTCGCCACCGTGGATGGCGATCAGTCACGCCTGCGTCCCGTTTCGCCCGTGCGCACCGATGGCTTCACCGTCTATGTCGCCAATCTGCGCCGCTATGGCAAGACGCATGAGCTTGCGGCCAATCCCAAGGCCGAACTCTGCTACACCGACGAGGATCACCATCAGGTGCGCATCACCGCCCAGGCCGAGATCGTCACCGAGCGTGCACTGCTGGAGGAAATCTGGGCTGCCAGCCCCCTGCTGCGCGCCTACCTCGGCAGCATCGACAATCCCGAACTCATCATCTACCGCTTCGTCCCCAACCGCGTGCGCTACATGCGCGAGTGGGCATTGGAGTATTTTGAGGTGCCTTTTTGAGCCGTTTCTGTGCCGAGTGGTCAGCTTCAAAAGCGAAGTCCGCCACATTGTGAATAAACTTCGACAATGTGAATAATTTCTTGCCAGCGGATCAACGCTCTGACAATCTTTAGCAATTACCGTGATTCATTCAAAAAATCACATTCAGGGATCGGTAGGCTTGGCACTTCCCATGCGCCAAAGAACAGCCGTCCCCGCCATTTCAAGGCAGTCAACCACCCTACCCACTGAACCATCATGGACCGCGACGACCATCCTGCATCTGTAGCTCAAACCCTCATTTCCACCCGCACGTCTGATTCTGGTCCCTCTTCTGTGAATTCCACCGTTTCCACCCCCGCCCGCCGCCGCCGCCCCGCCACTCCTGTAGGCACCAAGACCTTCGTTCTCGACACCAACGTCCTGCTCCACGACCCGGCCTGCATTCACCGCTTTGCCGAGCATCACATCTGCATCCCGGTGGATGTGCTCAGCGAACTTGACCGCTTCAAAAACGAAATGACCGAGCGCGGCGCGAATGCCCGCGAAGTGCATCGGGCCTTGATGAAGATCTTTTCCACCAAGGGCGCCTCCGTGACCACGGGCGTCCCTACCGACGGCGGCGGCAGCATCCGCGTCGTCGTTTATGACCCCGATGTGGCCTGCGAGGTGCCCAGCGTGCTGGAATTCCAGCGCATCTTCCCCGCCTTGGAAAAAGCTGACCACCGGATCCTCGCCTGCACGCTCTGGCTGCGGGAGCAGGTCTCGCCGCCGGTCATCCTCGTCAGCAAAGACCTCAACATGCAGCTCAAGGCTCGTGCCGTGGGCATCGAGTGCGAAGACTATCTGCACGACAAGGTGGAGCCGCGTGAAGTGGCAAACTTTGACATCGCCCGCGTTGAAGTCAGTCCGCATGAACTGCAGCGCTTTGCCAGCAGCGGCCGCCTCACCCTGCCGGAAAACCGCTACGTCGGCATGGTCGTGAATGATTACGCTCTGCTCTCCGCCGGGGACAAAGCCACCATGCCCGCCAAGCTCAGCACGCAGGGAGAATTCGTCCGCCTGCATCACACGCCTGAATCAATCAAGGTCGGCCAGGGTCGTGCCATCAAGCCGATGAACCTCGGCCAGGCCTGCTTCCTGGATGCGCTGCTCGATCCCGAGATCAGTCTCGTCACCTGCTACGGTCAGGCTGGCACGGGCAAGACACTGCTCGCCGTCGCCGCCGCCTTGCAGCAGGTGTTTAACCGCACCTACCACGGACTCACCGTTAGCCGTCCCATCGTCGCCATGGGCCAGACTGTGGGTTTCCTGCCCGGCTCGTTGCAGGAAAAGATGCGCCCGTGGCTCCAACCGGTGTATGACGCGCTCGATCTCCTCATGCGGCCGCTGGAAGGCACGCCGCAAGGTCCAGCACGCAAAAAGAACCGCTTCATGCCCGAGTCGCAGCAGCAGATCGCCGCGCCCGCCGCGCCGTATGATCCGCTCATCCAGCAGGGCGTCATCGAAATCGAAGCGCTTTGCTACATTCGTGGCCGCAGCATTCCAGATCGCTTCTTTGTGCTCGATGAAGCCCAGCAGCTCACCCCGCTGGAGGCCAAAACCATCGTCACCCGCATGTCACGCGGCTCCAAGCTCGTCCTCGTCGGCGATCCAGCGCAAATCGACAATCCCTATGTGGACAGCCGCAGCAACGGCCTCGTGTACACCCGCCAGCGCATGCGCGGCCAGCCCTTTGCCGCCCACGTTCCGCTGGTCAAAGGTGAACGCAGTCCGCTGGCCGAAGCCGGCGCACGCCTGCTGTGAGCCGCAGTTGTTGTGGAAATTCTGGCTCGCGAAAAACATCCGCGATTTTTTGAAACGGAATCGAGGTCTCCTCGTTTAACACGGCACGCGCAGGCTTGGGACTCCCAAACCGCGCTCATTCAAACCAAACCAACAGTTAAAATACTCACATGAAATCGATCACCTCGATCCTCAGCATCCTCGCCCTCACCGCCACTCTCAACGCCGCAGAAGGCGACAAGAAGCCCGAAGCCGGCAAGGACAAGCCAAAGATGAGCCCGGAAGAAATGTTCAAGAAGCTCGACAAGGACGGCAACGGTTCCGTCTCCAAGGAAGAGTTCCTGGCCAGCCCTGGTGCCAAGAAAGACGCCGCCAAGGCCACTGAGCGCTTCGGCAAGATGGACAAAAACAGCGACGGCTCCCTCTCCAAGGAAGAAATGACCCCGAAGAAGAAGAAAGACGCCTGATCCGCGCCGCTCTTTGACTCAACCAGTCATCCACGCCGCACCCGCCCCGCGCGAGTGCGGCGTTTTTTTGTGACTGTGTTCACCAGAACGCGGAAGAAGCCCCCGCCAACGAAACGTACGTTGTTCACGGTTTAGCGTGTCTTCTTTTCTTCGCATGTTCCTTCGTCATTTCACTCTCACACTGCTGCTCGCCACCACTGCCTCGGCCGCAGTGGATTACACCACGCAGATCAAGCCCCTGCTGCAGCAGCATTGCGTGAAATGCCACGGTGCCACCGCGCAGAAGTCGCAACTCAGGCTCGACACCGCCGCTGCCGCACGCACCGGCGGCAAACGCGGCTCCGCGCTGCCCGACCTCCTCATCCAAGTCATCTCCGGCACTCACGCCGAGATCCCGCAGATGCCCTACAAACGTGGACCGCTCGACTCCGCCCAGATCGCCCTCATCCGGCAATGGATCGCCGAAGGTGCCAAAGCTCCTGCCGACGAAACTCCGAGTGATGATCGCCACTGGGCCTTCATTGCTCCTGTGAAAGCGCCGCTGCCGCCCAACGGCCTCACGCATCCCATCGACGCCTTCATCCATGCCCGCCTCGCCCAAGCCGGCCTCACGCCCTCACCTCCCGCCTCGCCCGCAACTCTCATCCGCCGCCTCCACCTCGATCTCACCGGCCTGCCACCCACGCCCGCCGAAGTCGCCGCCTTCATCAAGAATCCAGCATCCAGCATCAAGGATCTGGCAGCCAGCCTCCTCGCTTCCAAACACTACGGCGAACGCTGGGGCCGCTGGTGGCTCGATCAGGCGCGTTACGGCGATAGCAACGGCTACAGCATCGACGCCCCGCGCAGCATGTGGCCCTATCGCGACTATGTCGTCAACGCTCTGAACAGCGACAAACCCTTCGACCAGTTCACGCTCGAACAAATCGCCGGCGACATGCTGCCCAAAGCCAACCGCGATCAACTCATCGCCACCGGCTTCCATCGCAACACACAGATCAATCAGGAAGGCGGCATCGACAAAGAACAGTTTCGTATTGAGAGCGTCTTCGACCGCGTCGCCACCACCGGCACCGTCTGGCTCGGTCTCGGCATCGGCTGCGCACAGTGCCACGACCACAAGTTCGATCCCATCAGCCAGCGCGAATACTACCAGTTCTTCGCCTTCCTCAACAACCAGGACGAACCCACCCTGCCCGTCCCGGATCCCGGCCAGGATCTCGACAAGCTCAAGGCCGAGCATCAGCAAGTGCTCAAGCAAATCGACGCCCACATCAAAGAGCGCATGGCCGTGCTGCAAGAATGGGAGACCACCCTCGGCGAAAAATCGAGAAAACTCCTCCCTGCAGATGCGCTCAAATCCATCGCCAAACCCGCCGCCAAACGCAGCGCCGCCGATCAACGCATTCTCTTCAAAGCCATGACCGGCACTGCAGATTCCGTCTTCAATCCGCTCTACGACCGCCACCTCGAACTCGACAACATCCTCACCAACGGCACCACCACCTTGGTGATGAAGGAACTGCCCAAGCCGCGCACCACCACGCTCTTCATCAAAGGCGACTTCACCCGTCCGTCCGACGCCGTTCAGCCCGGCGTACCCGCCGTGCTGAATCCCCTGCCCGACAACACCAAACACGACCGCCTCGCCCTCGCCCAGTGGCTCATCGACCGCCGCAATCCCCTAACCGCCCGCGTTCTCGTCAATCGCGTCTGGCAGCAGTACTTCGGCCGCGGCATCGTCGAGACGGAAAACGACTTCGGCACCATGGGCCGCCTCCCCACCCACCCCGAACTCCTCGACTGGCTCGCCGTCGATTTCATGGAGCACGGCTGGAGCCTCAAGCATCTCCATCAGCTCATCGTCACCAGCGCCACCTATCAGCAGAGCAGCAGCGTAGAGCCAAGGGCCAAGGGCAAAGAGTCAGCAACGGAATCCAGCACCCGCGAAGCGTCAGTCCCTTCGCCCTTCGCTCTTAGCCCTTCGCCTTCTGCACTCGACCCCAACAATTACCTCCTCTGGCGTCAAAACCGTCTCCGTCTCGACGCTGAAGTCGTGCGCGATGTCTGCCTCGCCACCAGCGGCCTGCTCTCGCTCAAAATGGGTGGCGCACCCGTCTATCCGCCCATTCCTGAAGGCGTCATGTCCTTGGGTCAGGTCAAACGTGCCTGGCCCGTCAGCAAAGGCCAGGATCGTTACCGCCGCGGCCTCTACACCTTCATCTTCCGCGCCACCCCACCGCCATCCCTCAGCGTCTTCGATGCGCCCGATGGCTTCAGCACCTGCACCCGCCGCATCCGGAGCAACACCCCGCTGCAAGCCCTTACCCTGCTCAACGACGCCGCCTACGTCGAATTCGCCCAGGCCTTGGCCGCACGTTTGCTCAAGGAAGTCAAAACCGACGACGCCCGCATCACCCACGCCTTCCAGCTCTGCGTCTCCCGACCGCCCAACGACCGCGAACGTCAATCCATGACCCGGCTGCTAAAGGCCGAACGCGATTCAAAAGCCACCGAAGCTCAATGCTGGCAGTCACTCGCCCGCGTCATGCTCAATCTTGATGAGACCATCACCCGCGAATGAAAAAGCGATCAAGTCTCGCAACTTGATCGCTTCATAATTTCATGGCGCCGGCCACTACTGCGCCAAAAACTCGTCCAGCGCCGCCTTGGTGATGCGGAACTGGGTGCCGATCTTCTTGGCCTTGATCTGACCGCCTTCGATGCTGGAAATGACATCGGCCTCAGAGACGCCGAGTGTTTGAGCGACCTGAGCGGGCGTGAGAATATCCACCGAGGGAGCCGCATTGGGGGCTGCAACAGCTCCAGGAAGCGGTGGTGGCGTGGCACCGCCGGCCGCCGGGTTCATGTTAAAGGCTCCCTGCGCCATCATCTGCTGTGCCATGCCAAAACCCATCGCCATCTCCGCAGCGGCTCCGGCAGGACCGGTTCCTCCCCCCTTGGTCATGCCTTCGGCCATCTGGAATTTCACGTAGTCGTTCAGGTTCCCGATCGCACCCATGCTGCTGCGCTTGTCGATGGCGGCCTCGACTTCCGGCGGCACGCTGGCGTTTTCGAGGATGAAGCTGGTGATCTCGATGCCGTACTTGCCCTGGGTGATGGGATTGATGATCGGCAGCAGCGCATCGCCGAGTTCGGAATAGCGGGTGGCGAGATCAAGCACGGGCACCTTGGCGGTGGCGAGTGCATCGGTGAAGACGCTGACAATGCGGCTGCGCATCGTGTCGGCGAATTCATCGAGCCGGAAATGATGGTCGGAACCGGCGACTTCTTTGAGGAACATCTTGGGATCGGTGATGCGGAAATCAAAGGTGCCAAAGGCGCGGACGCGCACGATGCCGAAATCAGTGTCGCGCATCATGATGGGGTTGCTGGTGCCCCATTTGTTGCCGGTGAACAGGCGGGTGGTGACGTAATACACATCCGCCTTGAAGGGGGACTCGAAGCCGTATTTCCAGCCTTTGAGCGTGGAGAGGATCGGGATGTTGTCCGTGCTCAGGGTGTGCTGGCCGGGGCCGAAGGTGTCGCCGAACTGACCAAGATAGACAAACTGCGCGACCTGCGACTCGCGCACGATGAGCTGGGCGCCGCGCTTGATTTCCTTGTCCTCGTCCGGAAAGCACCAGGCAAGAGTGTCGCGTGAGTCGTCCGTCCACTGGATGATTTCCAGGAACTGTCCTTTGAGGTAATCCATGAGGCCCATAGTCGTGTGTGTCAGAGTGTTGTTTTTTTCGAAGCGGGCGGAGTGTAGAGAGTCCGTTTCGATTTGGCGAGTGCAATTCTCGGCATCGCTTTGTAAGTCATCACTTATTCCTGGAGGATGCTTTGCTGATTGATTCCGCCGCGTGCTGGGTAACATCCATGCCTCGTATGCCTTTCGCCACCAGCCTCCAAGCCGCCGCCGACTCCGGTCAGCTCCTCACTGCCAGCCACGATAACATCCGCGCCCTGCTCGCCGCGAGCGACAATCCGCTGTATCGCGCCAGCATTGAAGAACTCGCCACTGCTGGCGAGTGGGCGGAGCTGAACGACCGCTTTTTCCAGGCACTAAAATTTGGCACCGGCGGCCTGCGCGGCCGGACGATCGGCAAAGTGGTGACGAAGGCCGAACGCGGCAGTGCGGCAGCGGACGCACGGCCAGAACATCCCTGTGTGGGCACGAACGCGATGAATTTCTACAACGCCAGCCGCGCCACCCGCGGCCTCGTGACCTACATCAAAAATTACCGCGCCAATGCCAAGCTCAGCGGCAAGCCGAGCATCGTGTTCGCGCATGACACCCGCCATTTCTCCCCGGAGTTCGCGAAGTTCTGCGCCAAGATCGCGATGGATCACGGCGCAAATGTTTATCTCTTCGACGGCTGCCGCGCCACGCCGGAGATGTCCTTCGCCGTGCGTCAGCTCCGTGCCGACGCGGGCGTGATGCTCACCGCTTCGCACAACCCGGCGCATGACAACGGTTACAAGGTGAACTTCAACGACGGCGCGGGCATCGTCGAGCCACACGCCACTGGTATTATCAAGGAAGTGAACGCCATCAAAGGCGAGGAATACGTTTCCCTGCCCGATGCCCAGCGCGGCAAGCTCACCACGCTCGGCAACGAGATGGATCAAAAGTATCTCGCCCGGGTCGAAACCATGATGCTGCAGCCTGAGTTGTTGCAGAAGGAAGAGGCGAAGAAGCTCAAAATCGTCTTCACCGCGCTGCATGGCGCCGGCGGTGTGCTGGTGCCCGTGCTGCTGAAAAAACTCGGTTTCAACTTCCTCACGGTGCCAGAGCAGGACGTGCGTGATGGCCGCTTCCCTACGGTGAAATCACCGAACCCAGAGAACGCGCCCGCCTTGAAAATGGCGGTCGATCTCGCCAACAAGGAAGGCGCGGACATCGTCATCGGCACCGATCCTGACTGCGACCGCATGGGCGTCGGCGTGCGCGATGCCAAAGGCGAGATGGTCCTGCTCACCGGCAATCAAGTCGGCTCGCTCATGGCTTGGTATCGCCTCAAGACGATGTTTGAACTCGGCATTCTCACCGAGGCCAACAAGAGCCATGCCGTGCTGCTGAAAACCTATGTCACCAGCCCGATGCAGGACGCCATCGCCGCAAAATTCGGTGTCGGCTGCGTGAACACGCTCACCGGTTTCAAATGGATCAGCTCGAAGCTGGCCAAATACGAGGCCGCCCTGCCGAATGATGTTTTGAACCGCTACCGCGACCTCAACGCCGTCGAAAGCCGCGCCGCACGTCTCAAGCACAGCAAGTTCCTCGTCTTTGGTGGTGAGGAAAGTTACGGCTACATGGGGGATGACTTCAGCCGCGACAAAGACGGCAACGGAGCGGTTGTCATGTTTGCCGAACTCGCCGCCTACGCCGCCAGCCGGAATCTCACCGTGGCCGGACTGCTTGATGAAGTGTATGCAGAAATCGGTTACTTCCTCGAAGTGAACCAGAACAAGGTTTTTGAAGGTGCCGCCGGTGCCGCGCAGATCGCCAAACTCGCCGACAGCTACGGCAGCAATCCGCCCAAAGAGGTTGATGGCTCTGCCGTGGTCAAGGTGCGCGACTTCCGCAAGGATGAGATCAAGGATGAGGAAGGTGAGGTCGTTTCGAAAGAAAAGATGCTCTTTGTTGATCTCGCCGACGGTCGCAGCTTTGCGGTGCGGCCTTCCGGTACGGAACCCAAGATCAAGTACTACATGTTTGGCCGCAGTGTCCCCGCCTCCGGCCAGAAACTCAGCAGTGATCAGCTCAACACCGCCAAATTGAAAGTCACCGACAGCCTGCTCAGCATGTGGGCCTGGCTGGAACAGGACATCGATGTCCGACTGGCTGCATAGCAGGCACCAGCTCCAATTCTCACGCGCGCTGCGCACAACAATGCGGCTGAACAAACTTCAGCCGCATTCGTCTATCATCCCGCAACTCTCATCCGACCCTCGATGGTCGGAAAAAGCGGCTTGAAGTAGTCAGAAATTTAAGAACTATTAACCAATATGAACATTCGACCCCGTTTCGCGAGTCTGTGCGCCGTGCTTGGCTTCGCCTCATTGGCTGCGGCCCAAACCCAGCAGCGCTACTATCCACAGACACAAGGTGGTTATCCCCAGCCGCAATACACCCAGCCTGCACCACCGCCGAACTATCAGCAGCCTTACCAACCGGCACCGCAGGGCTACGGCTATCCGCAACAGTCACAGCCGCAGACTCAGTATGAAAGTCCGATTCAATTTCTACCCAAGTTCGGCAAGCGCATGAGCGAGATGGTGCGCCGCATTTTCTATGGCCAAGATCCCACCGGCTACGACAGCCAGCCGCAAGGCTATGGCCCCAACAGCGGCTACAGCCTCGATTCCACCCCACGCCAATATCAGGCACCCAATTATCCGCAGCAACAGCCGCTCCCCGGTTCCCAATACCCGCAGCAGCAGCAGGCTCAGCCACGCTACAACTATCCGCCTCAGCCCGCCAATCCGGCCCGCACACAGCAGCCGACCGTGCCGCAAAATAAAAGCACGACTCCCACGCCAAGCAAATCAGCGCCACCGACCAACACGCGCAAGTATTCGCCGCCCAAGGTGACCGAATCGCCCGCCAAGTCATCCAGCAAAGCGCCCGCCACCACCCGCACACCGCAGCCCGCGCCAGATGCACCGCCGCCGACCACGACCACGCGCCGCTCCGAGTCCACTCCAAAAGAGCAGCCCTCAACCGCCTCTAGCAGCACCTCAGGCTCGTTCTTGAAAGGCAGAAAAACTTCAAAGCCCGGCCGCGTGATCAGCCCCTACCCGCCTTACAAGGAACTCGACATCACTGGACTCGAAAGCGGCTCGCTTGCGCTCGATCCGACCACACAAAAGGTTTTCGAAGTGCCCTGAGCACAAAAACTGCAAAAGTTCGCCCCATGGAACCCCGGCATGCGCCGGGGTTTCGTATTTTTATGCCAGTGACGGATCAATTTTTATATTTCTAAAATAAATCAGTCAATGGCCCGCAGTTTGCTTGCTAAGGTGTCGGGGCAGCGCTTCGCTGTCCCAACAACCACTTCATGGCCGACCAAGGACTCCAGCAGATTCAGTCTCAAAAGCTCGCCATCGGGCCGCAGATGCAGCAGAGCTTGCAGATTTTGCAGGCGCCGACACTGGAGTTACGGCAGATCATTCAGCAGGAGGTCGAAATCAATCCGGTGCTCGAACTCGATGCGCCCGAATCTTCAATCCAGGACGCCATTCCTGACGATCCCGATGATCGCAGCGTCGATGACAGCGACATCGACGCTCTCACACAGATGGACGATGAATGGCGCGAATACTGGCAGCAAAGCCGCCAGCAAACCGCCACACGCCGCAGTGATGATCAGGAACGCTGGCAGTTCTTGATGGATTCCATCGTGGCTCCCACCACGTTGCAGGAACATCTGCTCTCACAGCTTCACACCTCTGATGCGAAGCCGAAAGTCAGCCCGCAGGTCGAATTCCTCATCGGCAATCTGGATGATCGCGGCTTCCTCAACACCCGCATTGATGAACTGAGCCTTCAGCATGCGATTCCCATCGACGATCTGCGCACCGCGAAGAAGCTACTGCAAAGTTTCGATCCCATCGGTGTCGGCTCCGAAGATTTGCGCGAGTGCCTGCTCGTGCAGCTCGAGCGTCTCGGCAAAAAACAAAGCCTCGCCTGGCGGCTGGTCGATCAATACATCGACGATCTCGCCAACAAGCGCTACCCCATCCTGGCCCGTAAACTCGGCGTGCCGTTGGAGCAAATTTCCCGCGCTGCTGACTTCATCAGCACGCTCGACCCGCGTCCTGCTCAGCGCTTCACCGTTTCCTCAAACAACTACGTCACGCCCGATGTCGTCGTCGAGCGTCAGGGGCGCGAATGGGTGGCCGTGATGACCAACGACGACCTGCCGCACCTGCGCATCAGCAACACCTACAAGGACTTGCTCAGCCAGCCCGGCAACACCGGCGAGGTGCGCAACTACGTGCGCGACAAAATCCGCAGCGGCAAATTCCTCATCCGCTCGATTCATCAGCGCCAGCAGACGATCCACCGCATCGCCACACAGATCGTCAAATACCAGCGCGAATTTTTGGAGAAAGGCACCAGCTTCCAACGCCCGCTGAACATGGCCACCGTCGCAGACGAAGTCGGCGTGCATGAAACCACCGTCAGCCGCGCCATCGCCGGCAAATACATCGCCACACCCCACGGAGTCTTCGACATGAAGTTCTTCTTCTCTCATGGCGTGAAGACCGAGTCTGGCGACGATTTGAGCAACACCAGCGTCAAAAACGCCATCGCCGAACTCATCAAGGCGGAGCCCAAACACAAGCCGCTGAGTGATGACAAACTTGCCAAACTGCTCGACAAACAGGGCATCAAGGTCGCCCGCCGCACCGTGGCCAAATATCGCGAAGCACTCAACATTCTGCCCAGCCATCTGCGCAAATCGTTTTCCTAATCAACAGTGTCCGGCATCTTCCCGTTTAAAGATGTTCATCGCGATACGCCGCCGGCGATGTATTTCGGTATTGCCGCATCATGCGGCTGAAATAATGACGATTTACCAGGCCGCAGGACTCTGCAATGGACTCGATGCTCTCGCCGGTGTGTCGTAACAGACGGCAGGCCTCATCAAGGCGGTAATCGAGCAGAACGCGCATGGGCGGCTGCTGCAGTTCTTGCTGAAAGAGGTGATTGAGGTTTCGCACGCTGAATCCAGCATGACGGGCAATCTGATCGGCCGTCAATTTCAAGCTCATGTGCTGGTTCATGAACTCCATGGCCTTTAGCACGCGCGCATCGAGCCGCTGCTGCTCCCACACGCTGTCAGACAGTCGTTGCACCGCTTCTGCCACAAGCTGGATGGACAACCAAGGGAAGCGCGTGCGATTCGGATTCGCTCCCAGCTTGATCAAACCCTGGAGCAGGCTGCGCATGTGCGGCGTGTTGGTGAAACTGTAGATTCCTGGCGCCGCACGGTCCGCCACGGGGCCGAGACTGAAGTGTGCATACCATTTACTAAACGGGCGGGTGGTGGTGGTGCTGAAAGTCGTGTGTGGCGGGATCAGATACACCGTACCCGGCTTGAGCGCCGTCTTCACGCCGTCGATTTCGATCACGCCGCCCGCTGCCATCGGCCAGTAAAGCCGCCAGTACGGATCATTGAGACGGCGCAGCTCCCACTGCTGAAGCTCGATTTTGCGGGTGGTCAGGATGTCCACCGTCACTCCAGGCAGCGCCACGGAGCGATGCCCCTGCACCCGATGGGCAGAGCCCGCAGGGACCACACTGAGAATGGATGGGGTCTTGGACATCACGGCATTGCCAAATCTGACACAACTCTGGCCGATGCTGGCATGGATGGCAAGACCGGGATGAATATGGATGCAGACCTCACTTCCAACCCAACACCCACGACCATGGCCGACATCACCACCAGCGCTGCTGACAAGAAAGAAAAGGAATACTTCACCAGCATCCCACAGGAAGCCCCGGGCTTCTTCCTCAAAGGTGCCCACCAGTATGACTGGGGTCTCAAAAACCGCCTCAGCCGCGTGTTCAACCCCAAGGACGGCCGCACCGTGATGCTCGCCTTTGACCACGGCTATTTCCAAGGGCCAACAACAGGTCTTGAGCGCGTTGATCAGACGATCCTGCCTCTCGCTCCATATGCAGACTGCCTCATGCTCACGCGTGGCATCCAGCGCAGCGTGATTCCTGCCTCCACGACGAAAGCCATCGCCCTGCGCGCCTCCGGCGGCACCTCGATGATCAGCCCGATGGAAGAGTGGGAAGGCGAAATCGACGGCAAGAAGGCCAAGTTTGGCCGTCCCGGCTTTGAACCGCTCTCCAATGAAAGCACCGCGCTGAACATCGAAGAAGCCATCCGCCTCAATGCGAGCATTCTGGCCGTGCAGGTCTTCATCGGCGGGGCGTATGAGCGCCAGTCATTGAAGAACCTCACAGATCTCGTCGATGCTGCTTCGCGTTATGGCATCGGCGTCATGGGCGTAACCGCTGTGGGTCGTGCAATGGCCCGCACACCGCAGTATTTTCGTCTCGCGACGCGCATCATGGCCGAACTCGGCGCAAACGTCGTGAAGTGTTACTACACCGACACCGAATTCGACACCGTGACGAGCTGCTGCCCCGTGCCGATCGTCATCGCTGGTGGCAAGAAGCTCCCGGAACTCGAAGCATTGACGATGTGCTACAACGCGATCCAACAGGGCGCAAATGGCGTCGATATGGGCCGTAATATCTTCCAGAGCGATGCGCCGATCAGCATGATGCAGGCCGTGCGCGGCGTGGTGCATGAAGGTCTGACGCCTGCACAGGGCTTCCAGATGTACAACGATCTCAAGGCCAAGGGCACGAAGTAAGGCCGCTGTGATGGAGTATTGGAGTTTTGTCCAACCCGTCACTCCACCACTCCACCACTCCACCACTCCAGCCATGGAACTCAAACCCAACCAAGTCCGGCTAATGATGCTGAAGGTCGCAGACGCGATCATCGCCGCAGAGCCGATGCTTTCTCAAGCCGACCGCGATCTCGGCGATGGTGATCACGGTCTCGGCATGAAACGCGGCATGGAGGCTGTGAAAGCACAGCTTGAGCCCATGGACCCAAGCAGCGTGGAGCAAGTCTTCGTCACCACTGGCACTGCCATGATGACGAGCATGGGCGGCGCCTCGGGAGCCATCTTTGGCACCGTTTTCCGCGCTGGCGGCAAAGCCCTCGCCGGACGTGCCACCTTTGATTCCGAAGGTCTCGCGTTACTGCTCGAAGCCGCGCTCGAAGGCGTCATGAAACGCGGCGGTGCCAAGCCCGGTGACAAAACAATGATCGACGCCGTGGCTCCCGCCGCAGCGAAAGCACGTGAATCCATCGCGCTGTCACTGACGGAGTCTCTCAAAGCCGTCGCTCAAGCCGCAGCCGAAGGCACCGAGGCCAGCAAAGCCATGATCGCCCAATTCGGTCGTGCCAAAACCCTCGGTGAAGCCTGTCTCGGCTTCCCAGATGCCGGCGCGTGCTCTGTGACGATCATGCTGAGCACGATGCGGGACTTTGTCTCCGCTTAGCCGATCCCGAACCCATAACCAACGACCATGAAGCCCCCCCTTGTCAGCATGGTCGTTGGGTTGCTGTCTGCGTGTCTCGCGCACGCGCAAACAGCTCCAGTTAGCATCAGCTTCAATCTACGCACACCGACTTGGGAGACGGGTTTCAATGCGGATGTCGTGATCACGAACAACAGCTCGACGCTGATCACGGGATGGACGGTGGCGTTTG
>JAYVIO010000282.1:0-10001 GCA_043770175.1 Verrucomicrobiales bacterium
TGTCATCGACTGGACCGACACCCAGCACTGCCACAACCCCGACGACGAAAAATGGGACCGCAGCAACGGCCGCATCTACCGCATCTCGTGGAAGGAGACTTACAAGCCGGTGAAGGTGGACTTGGGGAAGATGAGTGATGTGGAACTAATCCAACTTCAAACAAACAAGAACGACTGGCATGCACGAACGGCACGAAGATTGTTTCAGGAGCTTGGTGCGAGCCGGCGCGTGAGTCTGGCCTCAGCGGTTCAGTGCTCTCAACACTTTAACAGCGGCCTCGATAACGCTCAGACTGTTCTCAAGTTCATGTGGGCTTCGCAGTTCATCGAGGGCTACTCCCCATGGGTGAATCTTGTGAAACACAAAAACGATCTCGTTCGCTCTTGGGCCGTCCAACTGGCCACCGAACAACTTGGCAATACCAAACTCGGCAAGGACTCATTGCTCAAGCTCGCCAATGAAGATCCCTCGCCCACCGTGCGCATCGCATTGGCTTCTGCGATGCCTGCCCTGCCCGCCGACTGGGCCTTCGAAATCGGCAGCTCGCTCGCCATGCATGCTGAAGACATGGATGATCGGTTCCTGCCAAAAATGATCTGGTTTGGCTTGGCCGATGCCGTCACGCGCTACAAGCCTCAGAATGCGCCGAGTATCCATCGGCCTTTTATCACAGCGGCTGACTCGATGAACCCTGACAATCTTCAGGTTGGCGTGTCCAGTCTAATTGAACTCGCCACGCGCACTCCAATCCATTCGCTGGCCGATTCGATCCGCTGGTTTGCTGCCACTAGTGCCGCAGGCCGTGAAGCGCTGGTTTCGACGATCAAGACCGAGCGTGATCTGCAAATGCTGGCGTTTGGATTGAAGGACGAGGCCGCTGTGAAGATGCCGAAGGCGTGGTTGGAAGTGAAATCTAAAAACTTAAACCTGAAATCTGAAAACCAGGACCAGCTTTCCGCCCTCTTTGGTGATCAAACCGTGCTCGCGAAGATGCGCGGCATCTTGGCCGATTCGATACAGCCGCTCCCACAGCGACGCACCGCTTTCGATTTGCTCAAACGTGTCGGTGATGCGGAAGCGACGCCGATTTTCGCGAAGCTGCTCGATGAAGCGGCTTTCGCTTCGGCGGTGATTCCGCTGCTCTCGCGCTCGAATGATCCGGCCACCGCCTTGACCCTCATTGACCGTTTTGACCATCTTGACCCTGCCGACCGCAGTGCCGCGTTAGGCACATTGACGAGCCGAGCAGAACTGGCGCTGCCGTTGCTCGGGGCAGTGAAGGCGGGCACGTTCGACAAGAAGCATCTCAGCAGCCTGCAAATCCGCCAGATGCGCAATCTGAACCACGCGGAGGTCAATGCGCGGCTCGACGCGACCTGGGGCAAGGTGAACGAGTCGAGCGAGGCCGCGAAGGCCAGCATCGCGAAATACAAGAAGGCCTACGAATCCGCGCCGCTGTGGGCCTTCAATGCCGGCGCGGGTGGCGAGACCTTCAAGCAAGCCTGCGCCGTGTGTCATCCGATGAACGGAGTCGGCGGCAAACTCGGCCCCGACCTCGCCGGATCGTGGCGCAACGGCCTCGACTACTTCCTGGAGAACATCATCGACCCGAACGCCGTCGTCGGAGACAATTTCCAGCTTCACGTTTTGACCAAAAGAGACGGCAGCGTCGTCTCCGGCGTCATCGAGCAGGAGACCGACACCGCCATCACGGCACGCACCGTCACCGAGTCCGTCATCATCGCCAAAGCCGATCTCAAAGACCGCCAGAAGCTCCCTGTTTCGATCATGCCACCCGGCTTGCTCGAAGCGTTGCCCGAGCGCAAGGCGCTGGAGCTGCTGAAGTATTTGCTGAGCAAGCGGGAGTAGTTTACCGAGCCAGCTTCGCCGCGAGCAGCACGGCCTCGACGAGACTGTTACCGTTCGCCTTGCCCTGCCAGGCGATGTCGCAGGCGGTGCCGTGATCCACACTGGTGCGCGGCACGGGCAGGCCGAGCGTGGTGTTCACCGCCGAATCAAAAGCGATCATCTTCAGCGGGATCAATGCCTGATCATGATACATGCAGATGTAAGCGTCCACATGGCGACGCTTCGCCGGGATGAACGCGGTGTCCGGCGGCAGCGGGCCTTCAATGGTGATGCCTCGGGCCTTCGCGGCGGCGATGGCCGGTGCAATGATGGCTTCCTCCTCGCCACGGCCAAACAGGCCATGCTCACCGGCATGCGGATTCAGGCCCAGCACGGCAATCTTGGGCTTCTTGCCACGCACGTGCTGCACCGCTTCATCCGTCAGTTCGATGACATCCAAAATGCGAGCGGTGGTGAGTGCGGGAACCACGTCTTGGTAGCCGATGTGAACCGTCGCGAGACTGCAAATCATCTCCTCGGAGAAAAAAGTCATGCAGGAACGTGCGGCGGCCATTTTCTCCGCAAACATCTCCGTGTGGCCGGGATACGTGATGCCCGCAGCATGCAGCGCCTCCTTGTTCAGCGGTGCCGTGGCCACCGCAGCGACCTGTTTCGCCATGGCGGCCTCGATGCTCTTTTCGACATAGCGATAACCCGCCGCACCGGTTCTGGCACTCACGATGCCGGGAGTAAACTCTTCCGCATCAAAGCCGAACAGATCGAGAACTGCCGGGCCATCAATGGCACTGCATTGGTCCGCCCATTCGATCTCCGAGATGATGCGCTTCGGTGCTGGAAGGTTCGTCTGACGCGCACAGCGGGACAGCAGCCGAGCATCGCCAAACACGACAGGTGTGGCGATCTCGCACACGGCTTCATTCGCGAGCAGTTGGAGGCAGATTTCGGGCCCGACCCCGGCAGGGTCGCCCATGGTGACGGCGATGATGGGTTTGGACATTGAGCGCTGATTGTGGCTCAGCGCAGCGCCTTGTCGAGGAACTTGGCGACGATGACCGTGCGTTCCTCATCGTAAAACTCATGTCCACCGTGCTTGCTGCCGGGCAGCATGATGAGCTGCACCGGCAGTTTCAGCGCCTCGTACGCTTTCGCCAACTCCTGCGACTGCTGCGGCGGCATCTGCGGATCGGCATCGCCGTGGATGAGCAGGAGCGGCGGGTCGTCCTTGTCGAGATGCGCCACCGGACTGGCAAGCTTCGCGAGATCGGGCTTTTCCGTGGGCTGGCCGCCGAGGAGCAGTTGCAGCGCAGGCACACGCATTTTCAGACCGAACTCGGTGCTCTGCGACAAAATCGTCTGCAAGTTCGATGCGCCAAACAAACTCACGATGCACTGCACGTCGCTGCTTTGACTCAAATGCTCGCCGGTAGTGCCTTCGAGCACCTTGTTTCCATTCGTAACGCCCACCAGCGCCGCCAAGTGGCCGCCAGCCGATGAACCGATGATGGCAATGCGTGAAGTGCTGAGGTGAAACAACTCCGCCTTCGCCCGCAGGAAGCGGATCGCCGCTTTGATGTCTTGGATCTGCGCCGGGAACGGAGCTTGTGTCGAAAGCCGATAGTCCACGCTCGCGATGGCAAAGCCATGCTCGATCAGCTTCGCGATGGGCACATCCGACTTCGATCCTCCGCGCCACGCGCCACCATGGACATAGACAATCAGCGGCGGATTCGCGGCCTGGGGCGTATGCAGGTCGAGTTTGAGCGAGAGGTCGCCGACACGAGCATATTCGATGTCGGTTTGTGTCTCCGCGAGTGCTGCGGAGGCCATGAGGAAAAGGAGGCAAGCGGACTTGATCACGCTTCGAACATCATCTGCTCCGGTGACACTTCCAGCCGGATTTTCATGCCGTAGGTCAGTCCTTCCGTCCACGGCAGCAGCAGTTCGAGCACATCGATCTTCTGAAAATGCGTCGGCTTCGTGTCGGGATGCGGGAAGTAGATGAACCCGCTCACCGGTGGCGCACCGTCGCGATGCACGATCACATCAAAGAACGAAAAATCCTCCGCCGGATCCTCAGGATGCCATTTCAGATCACGAAACGTGTGACGCGGGGTGCCAACGCGATAACTCATCGGCGCAATGCTCACATTCAACGTGCCTGGATAAAACGCGTTTAGATCAAGTCCCAGCTCTGCAAAGAACGGCAACTGCATGCGTAACGTGCCGCCGGGGAAGCGCGGATTGCCGTTCAGGCCCGATGCGACGCGATGGCCTTGGACGATGGTAGCGGAAATCATGGTAGCATAGGCTTTCTAGCCTGTGGTTCAGTATGCGCGAAAAGCCCAGCCTAGAAAGGCTAGGCTACGCCAGGATCTGCTTGATCACTTTGCATGGCTCCACGCCGGTGAGTTTGAAGTCGAGACCCGCGGCACGGAAGCTGAGGCGTTCGTGGTCGATGCCGAGGCAATGAAGGATGGTGGCCTGCAGATCGGGGACGTGGACTTCATCTTCGATGATGTTGAAGCCCATCTCGTCCGTCGCGCCCATCGTGACGCCGCCTTTGATGCCGCCACCGGCCAGCCACATGGTGAAGGCCTGCGGATGGTGATCACGGCCAAGCGAACGGCCCAGCGACACACTGGCCTCGACCATCGGTGTGCGGCCAAATTCACCGCCCCAGACGACGAGTGTGCTGTCGAGCAGACCGCGTTGTTTGAGGTCTTTGATGAGCGCGGCGCTGGCCTGGTCGGTGTTCTTGCAGTTGTTGCTCACGTTGCCCTCGACGTTGCTGTGGGCGTCCCAGCCTTCGTTGTAGATGTTGATGAAGCGCACACCGCGCTCGACCATGCGCCGCGCTAGCAGGCAGGCGCGGGCGAAGGACGGCACTTTGGGATCACAGCCGTAGAGTTCGAGTGTGGCCTTGTCCTCTTTCGTGAGGTCCATCAACTCGGGCGCGGAACTTTGCAGGCGGTAGGCCATCTCGTAGTTCGCGATGCGTGTGGCCGTCTCGCTGTCGCCATCCAGCTTGAGGCGGCGATGGTTCATCGCGTTGATGAGGTCGATGGTGTCGCGCTGCGTTCCGGCCTCGATGCCCTGCGGCGTGCTCACATTCAAAATGGGGTCGCCCGTGTTGCGGAAGCGCGTACCGGAATAGATGCTCGGCAGGAAACCGCTGCTCCAACATGCCGCACCGCCGCTGATGCCGCTGCCGGTGCTCATGACGACAAATGACGGTAGATCGCGCGTCTCCGCGCCCAGGCCATACGTCACCCACGAGCCCATGCTGGGCCGTCCGGGCTGCGAGAAGCCCGTGTTCATGAAAATTTGCGCCGGGGCATGATTGAACTGCGTCGTGCGGCAGGATTTCACGATGGCGATGTCGTCCACCACCGTCGCCAGATGCGGCAGCACCTCGGAGAGCTCCGCGCCGCACTGTCCGTGCTTCGCAAACTTGAAGCGCGGCCCCAAAACCGCCGCGTCTGGCCGGATGAAGGCATAACGCTGCCCGCCGATCACCGAGGGAGGCAGCGGCTTGCCCTCGTACTTCGTCAGCATCGGTTTGTTGTCGAACATCTCCAATTGCGACGGCGCTCCTGCCATGAACATGTGGATGACCGCTTTCGCCTTTGGTTGGAAATGTGAGGTGCTGGCGACATTCGGGCTCTTGCCGGCTCCATAGGCCGATTCCGCCAGCAGCGACGCCAGAGCGATCTTGCCGGTGCCAATGCCGCAGTCTTGGAAAAAGTGACGGCGGGTGATGTTAGGCGAGTTCATGATGAAAAGGGGCGATCGTTGGAGCGCGAGTGTGTCGATAGACCACTCGCCACTTTAAGGCGATGCGTGAACGAAGGGACAAGATCGTGGCGAGTAGGCTTCGCCATACTCGCGCTCCGTGTTCCGACGTTTGCTGATATTTTGGGAGTCATGGATGAGTAATCGCTTCGTCGAGATTCAGTGCAGCGCGCGACACCGCCGCCCAAAGCGCCTCGCCTTCGAGTTTTTGGTCGCGTTGCTTTTGCAGGAAGGCTTTCAGCATTGTCAGTTCATCAGCAGTAGGAACACGTGTGGCGCAGCGACGGAAGATGTTGTTCAAACGTTCGTCGTCGCTCTGCGATTCGGCGATGACCTGCTTTGCCATGGCCTGCGCGGCTTCCATGAACATCTGATCGTTGAGGAGGGTGAGGGCTTGCAGCGGGCTGTTGGAGACATCGCGTTTGGCGAGGCAGGCTTCGCCGGTGGGAGCGTCAAAGGTGGTGGCCATGGCGAACGGCGCGGTGCGCTTCGTGAAGGTGTAGAGGCTGCGGCGGAAGTGATCATCGCCCTCGCTGACTTTCCACTCGAATTTGCCGTAGGTGCCTTCGGAAGTCACGCTCAGCGGCTGCGGCGGGAAGACGCCGGGGCCACCCATTTTCGGCGACAAAACGCCTGCGGCCTTCAACGCGGAGTCGCGGATGATTTCGGCATCGAGACGGAAACGCGAGGCACGGGCGAGCAGGATGTTTTCGGGATCACGCCGTGCGAGTTCGGGCGTGATGCGGCTGCTTTGCTTGTAGGTGGCGCTGGTGACAATGAGGCGGTGGAGCTTCTTCATCGACCAACCCTGCTTCACGAACTCAACGGCGAGCCAGTCGAGCAACTCAGGATGCGATGGCGGATCGCTTTGATAGCCGAAGTCCTCCAGCGACTTCACGAGACCGCGACCAAAGAAGGCCTGCCACTGCCGGTTCACCGTGACGCGGGCGGTGAGCGGATTTTCGCGTGCGAAGAGCCACTTCGCAAAGGTGAGGCGGTCCGCGGGCGCATCCTTTGGCAACGAAGGCAGGAAGGCGGGCACGCCGGGCGGCACGGTTTCCTTTGGCTGGAGGTATTCACCGCGATGGTAGCGATGCGTGATGCGCGGATTGGAGTCGGGGCGCTCGCTCATCACCAGCGTTGGCTGGCCACGTGGAGGATTTTTGCGCGCAGCAAGCAGCGGTGCGACAACTTGCTTCATCTCGGGCGCGGTTTCGAGGAAGCGACGCAGAAGCAAGGAGCCGGACTTGCCAAGTCCGGTCTTGGAGGGACTTGGCAAGTCCCTCTCCTTGGCAAGCAGCTCCTCGACTTCGAATGGATGCCCGGTGGCGATGGCGTGATCGCTGGTGGTGACGGAGATGCGGAAATGGCCGAGCGGACAGGCAAAGTGTTTTTCAAAGAGCATCTTCAAGTCGAAGCCGTTGGTGAGATCGACCGGCGTCTCGAAATGAAACACCGCCGCGTGCTGCACACCGTAACCGCCGAGCACCTGCCAGCCACTGGACATCTCGGCGTCGAGCGCGGCGCTGGCGTTGTTGGTTTTCTTCTTCTGCGCAGCGGCTTTGGCTTTCGCCTTCGGTTTGGTGGCGGCCTGGTCGTTGATGCGGTCTTCCTCCGCGTCGTTGGTGGCCTCGGCGCGGGCGATTTTGACGCGCTGGCCGTTTTGGAAGGCCTGCAACTCGCTGAGAAAGAAACCACCGAGCGGACCTTCGTAGTTCGTGAGGCCGGGGCCGTCATTGGGCAGGCTCGGATGGCTGGCGACCTCGATGCGCAGCGCGGTGACGCCTTTGATCGGCGCTTTGAAGCTCAAATCATAGACATCGCTCTTCGAGATGTCGCCGCTGCCGAGAATGAAACCGTCTGGCTGCTGCTCCAGATGTGGCATGGTGGTCTTCATGGCCGTGGGACGGATGGTCCGCCAATTAGAAGCACGTTTCGACTCGCCCTCGATCCAGCCGGCGAAACGGCTTTGCATCGCTGAATCGCCACCGGGGAACTTTTTCGGTAATTCGGCCTCCAGCTTCGTGATGCGCTCGGCGTTGGCCTTGCGCTGCGCCTCGATCTCCGGTGTCTCGATGTTGTAGGTCGGTTCGTCAGCGTTGTTGAGCAGCGCCATGACGCTGTAGTAGTCGGTGTGGAGGATGGGATCGTATTTGTGCGTGTGGCACTGGCAGCAGTTCAGCGTGAGGCCCATCCAGGCAGTGCCGGTGACGCTGACGCGGTCCACCATCGCGTAGAAGCGGTATTCATTCGGGTCGATGCCTCCCTCCTCATTGAGCATTGTGTTGCGATGAAAGCCGGTGGCGATCAAGTCGTCGGGCGTGGCGTTCGGCAGCATGTCGCCTGCGAGTTGCTTGATGCTGAATTGGTCGAAGGGCATGTCGTCATTGAGCGCCTTCACCACCCAGTCGCGATACGGCCAGATCTGCCGCGGCCGGTCTTTCTCGAAGCCGTTGGTGTCCGCATAACGTGCGAGATCCAGCCAGCGCCGCGCCCAGCGCTCGCCGTATTGTTTCGAGGCGAGGAGCGAATCGACGAGCTTGTCATAAGCATCTGGCGCTTGGTCATTCACAAACGCATCCGCTTCCGCAGGCGTTGGTGGCAGGCCGATGAGGTCAAGATACACGCGGCGCACGAGCGTGTAGCGATCCGCCTCCGGCGAAGGCTTCAAGCCTTCTTGGGTGAGGCGTTCACGAATGAAACCGTCGATGGGGTGTGTATTCAAGGAGCGGCGGTTTTCAACCGCCGTCGGCGCTTGGAAAGCGCCGCTCCTTGGGGGCGTGTAGGCCCAATGCGCCTCGTATTTCGCGCCATCGGCGATCCAGGCCTTCAGCGTGGCCTTGTCCTTGTCGGACATGACCTTCTTGGTATGCGGTGGCGGCATCACCTCGTCTTGATCGGTCGAAAGGATGCGCTTGATGACCTCGCTGGCGTCCGGTTTGCCCGGCACGATGGCGATCTCGCCGGACTTGCCCGCGCCGTGCGCGGATTCGGGCAGATCCAGTCGTAACTTGCCTTTGCGCGCGTGGTCGTCCATGCCGTGGCAGGTGAAGCACTGCTGCGCGAGCACGGGGCGCACGTCGCGGTTGAAATCGACGGCGTGGAGGGTGCTGGCGACCAGCATGAGGAGCGGGATACGATGGAGGAAAGCAAACATCATCACTTCCTCACTAACGACGCAAAACCGCGCTTTTCACACCTTCGGTTTGATGAACAGTACTTCGGCGCGCTCGATCCAGCCTTTGCGCAGGTCCATGCGGAACCAGCCGTCGCTGTTTTTCCGATGAATGCGGCATCCAGAGCGTGGGCCGAACTCCTTGAGGTCGTATTGCGCCCAGGTCTTGCCCATGTCGGGCGAGTAGATGATGCCGCAGGCATAAGTCGAGGCCGGAGCGCAGTGCGTGGCGAGCATGGCGCCGTCCTGGACGAGCATGTTGGCGGATTCAAACATGGGATTGAACAGCAGCGTGTGCTTCGACGTGTCGATAATGTCTTTCGGATCACACATGAAGATGCCTCGGTCGTGCCTGTTGGCGATGGCAGGGCCGTTCGCGTCAGCGATCCAGTAGCATTTGCCGTCGATGAAGTTGATGCCGCCGCATTTGAAGCGGGAATTGGAATTCACGCTGATGATGAGCTTCCAATCCCACTGGTCCGCCGCCGCATCGTAAGTGCCGCGCAGCCAGTGGCATTCATTGCCGTGACCACGATCGATGTCGCCGGTGCAGGCGTAGAAAGCGTTCTCGCCGGGGTTGTAAGTCACGTTGTGGACGTGGCGGGCGATCAGCTTGTTGTTGGGATTGCCGAGAAGCTTCGCAGGATCGCCGTCCTTCTCCTGGAACTTCGGATTCTGGCCGAACGCATACGCGATTTTCACGGTTTCGCCGTTGTCGGTCGAGTAGTAGATGTTCACGGGCACCGGGCCGCCGAGGACGTTGCAGTAATTGCCCCATACGAGCATCTCTTTGCCGTTCACCTCAAAGCAATGCTCGCCATCGAGCGAATGGAAATACCAGCCGGGCTGATCCGGATTCTTTGGCGTATGCGGCAGATAGTCACTGCCGTCAGAATTCTTCACCGTGATGGGCTGGTGCGTCTTGAGATTGTCGGTGCTGAGGAAAAGCTGCGCCCGCGTGGCAAAGACGATGTTCCCGTTCTTCAGGATGACACTTAACGTGATGTTGTCGGCCTCGGCAAACACCGCGCTGTGCGGCCACGTTTTGCCGTTGTCCTCCGACAGAAAAATCTTCCCGCCGCCGAAGCCGAAAGCCTTGTGGTCGCGCTGCGAGTCGATGTAAGGCCCCTCTGGAGCCGGGCGATAGAAGAAGTGCTCCGTCGA
>JAYVIO010000283.1:0-9948 GCA_043770175.1 Verrucomicrobiales bacterium
TCCGCCAGCGTCTTCCACATGCGGATGCTGGAACTGCCGGTGAAGACAATGGGATTGGCAGGCGGCGCTGTTTCGGCGTCCTGCTTCGCGAAGGCCAGGATTTCCTTCTGCCAGCGAATGGCGGAGGTGACCACGTCATAACCGGCCTCGCTGAAGTGCAGTTTGTCCTCGACATAGAGTTCGGGACGCGGTTTGCCATCGCTGCCAAGCAGCAGCGGGAAAATGTCGATGAAATCGACGCCGCTTTTCGCACAAGCAGATGAAATGAGGCTGTTGGTCGTTTTGACCAGCTCCACCTCGTCCCAGCGCGAGGGAGAGGTCGGAATCGAGAGGAAGGCGAGCTTCGTCTTCGGCAGCGCTTTTTGAACTTTGGCGACAAACGCCTCGAACGCGGCCAGCACCTCCTCCGGCGTGCGTCCGGAGTGCAAATCGTTGCCGCCGGCGTTGAGGTAGATCTGCTTGGGTTTGTATTTGAGAACGATGCGGTCGGCGAAATGCACCACGTCGCTGAGGTGCGAGCCGCCGAAGCCACGGTTGAGTACCGGCGGTTTTTTGAAGCGTTGCGGCAGTGACTTCCACAAACGAATGTTCGAAGCGCCGGTGAACAACGTCACGTCCTTAGCCGGTGCATTGGCGGCATCCTCAGCTTCGAAGGCCTGGATGGCCTTTTCAAAGCGTGCGGGATCGGCGGGTTCCACCGCCTGCACGGACAGGATGTTCAGCAGCAGAAAAAGGAGGACAAGTGAGCGATATTTCATGGCGGCATGGCAAACGTTGTGCGTGATAGCTCTCATGCAACCATTGCTCCGAAGCTGGAAACGAAAATTTGCCCCTGCGCCTGCCCTCAGCTCTAATCCAAGCGTGACTTCCGCCGTAGCAGCTCCCGTTTCCTTCGAGGTCAGCGAACAGCCGTTGAAGCCAGGCGTCACTTTGACACCGAACGGGGCCCAGTTTGTGGTGCATTCACGCCATGCAGCGGCGGTGGACCTATGCCTCTACGATCCCGGCAATGCCACCCGCGAAATCGCCCGCGTACGCATGCAGCGCGGCGAATGTGATCTGTGGCATGCCACGGTGCGCGCAGCCGGGCCGGGCACGCTGTATGGCTACCGGGCACATGGCCCATGGCTGCAGCGCAGCGGCCTGCGCTTCAATGCCAGCAAACTGCTGCTTGATCCCTATGCGAGGGCGATTCACGGCACGCCTGACGCCGCCGAGCACATGCTCACCATGCCCGATCCGCAGCACCCGCCCGGCTGCATCAATAATGGCGCGACGGCCTTGAAAAGCGTCGTGCTCGACGAGGCGTTCGACTGGTCAGGCGATGCCGCACCCCGTGTGGCGTGGCGGGACACGATCATCTGTGAACTGCATGTCAAAGGCTTCACGCAAACGCACCCCGATGTGCCGGCCAGGCTGCGTGGCACTTATGCAGGTCTCGCGCATCCAGCCGTCACCGGCTACCTGCGTGATCTCGGCATCACGAGCGTGCAGTTGCTGCCGGTGCATCAGCATCTCGATGACGGCTTCCTGCTTGGCCGCGGCCTCACCAACTACTGGGGCTACAACACGATCGGCTTCTTCGCCCCGCACAGCACCTATGCCGCCGCACGCGACCCGCAGGAGCAGGTGCGTGAGTTCAAATCCATGGTGAAGGCGCTGCATGCCGCAGGGATCGAGGTCATCCTGGATGTGGTTTACAATCACACCGCCGAGGGCAACGAACATGGCCCGTCGCTGATGTTTCGTGGCCTCGACGACCGCAGCTATTACCGCCATCACTACAGCGACATCGGCGTCACGTACATCAATGTCACCGGCTGCGGCAACGCGGTTGATTCCGCCAGCACACCCGCGCTGCGGCTTATCCTCGACAGCCTGCGCTACTGGGTCACTGAAATGCACGTCGATGGTTTTCGCTTTGACCTGGCCGTCACGGTGGCCCGCAACGAGGCCGACGGCTTCCATGCGCAGTCGCAGTTTCTCAGCGCCGTGGCGCAGGATCCGGTGCTGTCGCGTGTCAAGCTCATCGCCGAAGCCTGGGATATTTCGCGAGAAGACAGCTACCAGGTCGGCCAGTTTCCCGAACCCTGGCGCGAACTCAACGGTAAGTACCGCGACAACGTGCGCCGTTGGTGGCGTGGCGATGCGGGCACCACCGCCGACTTTTCCAAGCGCCTCTGCGGCAGTCAGGACATCTACGGCTGGAATCTGCGCCCACCGCTCGCGAGCATCAATTTCATCACCTCACACGATGGCTTCACATTGCTCGATCTCGTCAGCTACGACTGGAAACACAACGAAGCCAATCTCGAAGACAACCGCGATGGTGATGACAACAATCACAGCACCAACTGTGGTGTCGAAGGTCCGAGTGACGATCCCCAAGTGGTGGAAAAACGTGCGAAACTGCGCCGCGGCATGATCGCCACCTTGATGTGCTCCCTCGGGGTCCCCTTCCTTACCGCTGGTGACGAACGCGGCCGCACCCAGCTTGGCAACAACAACGGCTACTGCCACGACAATGACCTCACCTGGCTCGACTGGAACCGCTGTGACGAGGACATGCTTGAGTTCACCCGCCGCATGACCGCCTTCCGTCGCAGCCTCGCCGCTGTGCGCCGCAGCACCTACTTTGACGGCAAACTCAATCCCCACACCGGCCTGCGCGACGTCAGCTGGCTCGAGGGCGATGGCACCCTGCTATGCCACGAGGAATGGCACCATGACACCCGCTGTCACTTCGGCGCACTGCTGGGTGCCCGTGACAATTCCTCACGCCCGCTGCTGCTGTTGTTCAACAACGGCACCAAGGAGCACCCGTTTGTGCTGCCAGGCACCCAGGACTCCCGCTGGCAGATCGCCTTCGACACCGCCCTTACACCCTCGTTTCCCACCGGCAAAGCAGCGGAGTTCACCGGCGCCCAAACTTACCCGCTGCAAGACCTCAGCATCGTCTGCCTGACCCTCATCGCAGGCCCCTGTGACGCAGTCGAGCCAGCGGTTTGCTGAGCTTTGCGAGACCTCCCATTGAAATCGGGTGGCCTAATCGGCTCAAAAAACAGCCCTTCCTACCCGAAAAAGACCAAGCCAAGGTTTGCTCAATTGTTTTATGGTGTTTATAGTTTATACGAATGCCTGCAATCCGCATCGCCTTGCCCGCCCCCTTCCGCTCCTTGCTCGTCCGAGGGGCCGGATCGGCCGTGGTGTCAGGCTTCCTGCTGGTGGCCATGCTTACGGTAGTCGGGAAGATCGTGTCCTTTGCCAAAGACGCCGTGGTGGCGGCCAAGCTTGGCACTGCCGACGAACTCGACGCCTTCATGCTCGTGTTTGGTTTTTTCTCTTTCGCCGCCACCGTGCTGGCGGGCGGCTTGCCGGAATCCTTTGTCCCCGCCTACGCCGAACTGCGTGAGCGCTGCGGCCTGCGCCGCGCCGAGCGACTCGGCGTGCAATGCGCTGCCTGGCATTTCGCCGCGCTGTTGATATGTGGCCTCGCGCTGGCGCTCAGTGCGCCCTGGGTGGTCGCCGTGACGACCAAAGGCTTTGATCCCGCGAAACAGGTGCTCGCAGTGAAGCTGTTGCACGGCCTGCTGCCATTCCTGCTCTGCTTCGGCCTCGCACAGCACCTCTCCGCCTGGTTGCGTGCCGGAAAAACCTTCCTGCTTGCCGCCTCGGCGCCGATGCTTGTACCGCTCGGCATCGTCATCGCCTTGCTGCTCGCCGGTGATCAAGTCAACGCCTGGACACTTGTCTCCGGCACCGTTTGGGGGGCCGTGGCGCATGTTGCCGTGCTTCTCATCGCCATCGCCCGTCGTCTGCCGCGTTCACTGCGCTGGTGGCGCGGTGTGTTGCAACACTGGGAGCCGGGACTGCGCGTGGTGCTGCGCAATGCGCTGCCGTTCCTGCTCGGCGGCGTCGCCTTTGGCAGCGCGGTCGTGGTCGATCAGACGATGGCCGCATGGCTCACCGCCGGTTCGGTGGCCGTGCTCGGTTACTCCGACAAACTCTGCGCCATCGTGCTCGCCGTCACCGCCGGCCCTGCCTCGGACGTGTTGTTCCCGCATTTTGCCGAACTCGTCGCCCGCCGCGATTGGAACGGTCTGCGCAAGCGTCTCTTCGCCAGCGCCGGCCTCATCGTCAGTGCCGCGCTGCCCATGACCCTGGCTCTTTGCCTGTTCGCTCCCTGGATCGTCAGCACGTTGTTTGAACGCGGCGCTTTTGGTCCGCAGGACACCCAGCGCGTCGCTGAAGTGCTGCGCTTCGCCGCGTTTCAGATCCCGTTCTACATCCTCGGCACCGTCGCCGCACGCGTCGCGGTTTCGCTACAGGCCTCGCGTTTGATGCTGTTGATCTCCTTCAGTGCCCTGGTGCTCAATGCCTCGCTCAACTGGCTGCTCATGCGTCAGCTCGGCGTCGCGGGCATCGCGCTCTCGACCGTGATCGTGCACTGTCTCTGCGCCTGCGCCACCTGCGCGTTATGTCTCATCGTCATTCGTCGAAAGGAGAGCGCATGAACCTTGCTTTTCTCATTCGTGACCTCGGCCACGGCGGTGCGCAGCGTCAGCTCGTACTCCTGGCCAAAGGGCTGCAGGGGGAAGGCCATGAAGTGAGCGTGATTCACTTCTACGACGGCGCCTTCCGCGCCGAACTCGAGTCCGGCGGCGTGCGCACGATCTGTGTCGGCAAAAAAAGCCGCTGGGACCTCCTCGGCTTCTTTTTCCGCCTGATCCAAGCCACGCGCCGCATTCGTCCTGAGATAATCCACGGCTACCTGGCCGAAGCCAATCTCATGGCGCTGTTTTTGAAGCCGTTCAGCGGCTTTCCGCGCATCGTGTGGGGCGTGCGTGATTCACAGACCGATGCACACCTCTGGGGCATTCTCGGCAGGCTCAGTTTCCGCCTGAGCTGCCTCCTCGCCCGCTTCGCCGACCTCATCATCTGCAATTCCAAAGCCGGCCGCGACTACTACGCCGCGCGTGGTTACCCACGGCACAAGATGCACGTCATCCCCAACGGCATCGACACCACACGCTTCAAGCCAGGCCCGAAATCAAGCTCCAAGACGCTCACCTTCGGCCTCGTCGGCCGATTGAGTCCGATGAAGGATCACGCCACCTTCCTCCACGCCGCTGCGCTCGATCCGCATGCCAAATTCATCATCCTCGGCTCAGGTGATGACGCCTACGCTGAGCAGATGCGCGACCTCGCGGCTCGGCTGGGCATCGCCGATCGCGTGACCTGGCTGCCAGCGCAAAACGACATGTCCAAGGTCTATGCCAGTTTCGACTGCCTCGTGAACTCCTCTGCCTTCGGCGAAGGATTTTCCAACGTCATCGGCGAAGCCATGGCCTGCGGCATCCCCTGCATCGCCAGTGATGTCGGCGACAGTGCCTGGATCATTGGCGACAAATCACAAATCTTCCCTGCGGGCGATCATGAAGCGCTGGCGCAATGCATGCTCGCCTTCTATCCGCACAATCCGCGTCAGCGCATCGTCGATGAATTTAGTGTTGAGAAGCTGATCAAACGCACCAGCCGCCTGCTGTCCAAAAAAGTGCTCTGGATCACCACCGGTCTTGGCAGCGGCGGTGCGGAGATGATGCTGATGCAACTCATCCTCGGTCTGCCGCACCTGCAGCACATCATCATCAGCCTCACCGGCGGTGGCAAGCATGCTGAGGCGTTGCGCCAAGCCGGAATCGAAGTCCACAGCCTCGACCTGCCCGCCGGCAAGCCCTCGCTGCGCTCGTTGTGGCGTTTGTTCAAAATCGTGCGCCAAACCAAGGCCGATGTGCTCATGGGCTGGATGTATCACGGCTGCCTTGCCGCCACGATCGCGCGCTTCATGCGCGGTAAACGCGCAGCGCTGATCTGGAACATCCGCCAGAGCCTCTACGACCTCAAACTTGAGAAGCGCGGCTCCGCGCTCGTCATTCGTGCCCTCGGCTGGCTCTCGTGGTTGCCGCAACGCATCACCTACAACTCCCAGCTCAGCGCAAAGCAGCACGAGGCCATCGGCTATCACGCATCAAAGACCCAACTCATCCCGAACGGCTTCGATCTCACGAAATGGCGACCGCGTGAGCGTAGGACGGGTGTGGCGACAGCCCGCCCGTCTGCGGACGCTCCGCCGCCACCCCGCGATCACGCGCCAGAGTCGGGCGGTTCGGCGCAGATGCTCCAAGAGCAAAAGGCAGCTCAACTCGCCGAACACACCCAACCTGCTACGCCGCTGATCGGCCGCTTTGGCCGCAACGCGGCGATGAAGGACTACGCCACCTTCATTGCCGCCGCGAAAATCATCACGCAAAAGCATCCCAAAGCTCAATTCATCATCGTCGGCGCTGAAACCGAGAAACTCGACGTTCCTCCCAACATCCAGCTTCTTGGCGAACGCCACGACCTGCCCGAACTCACCGCCTCGCTCAACATCGCCGTCTCCTCCTCGGCTTTTGGCGAAGGATTCCCCAACGTCGTCGGCGAAGCCATGGCTTGTGCCGTGCCTGTCGTTGCCACTGACATCGGCGACACCCGCTGGGTCATGGGCAAAACCGGCCACATCGTCTCGCCTAACGATCCCCAGGCACTCGCGAATGCCTGCATCTGGATTCTAGATCAAAACATCACCACCGACCCCGCCGCACGTCAGCGCATTGAATCCCACTTTTCGCTGACGAGCGTCCTCCACCAATTCGAGAGCCTCATCACCTTCCATCATCAGTCCCATTCCTCCCATCCTCCCCCTCTCCACCTCTCACCTCTCACCTCTCACCAGCCATGTGTGGAATAGCTGGCTTCTTTACTCCTCCCAAATCCATCCCGGCACACGAGATGAACGCCATCGTCATCGCGATGACGGACGCCATCGTGCTGCGCGGCCCGGATGATGCCGGTGCGTGGGTCAATTCGGAATGCGGCATCGCCCTGGGCCATCGTCGCCTCGCCATTCTCGATCTTTCACCACTCGGACATCAGCCGATGGCGAGCGCGGATGGCCGCTTCGTCATCGTGTTCAACGGTGAGGTGTACAACTTCCAAGATCTGCGCGCTGAACTCGAACCACTCGGCCACACCTGGCGCGGTCACTCCGACACGGAGGTCATGCTGGCCGCGTTTCGCCAATGGGGTGTCGTGGAGGCCACCAAACGCTTCAACGGCATGTTCGCCTTTGCGGTGTGGGACAAGCACGAACGCGTGTTGCATCTCGGACGTGATCGTCTCGGCGAAAAGCCGCTCTACTACGGCTGGGTGGGAGAAACATTCGTGTTCGCCTCCGAATTGAAGGCCATTCAACGCTTCCCTGGATTCAACGCCTCGATTGATCGCGAGGCGTTGACCTCGTTGCTGCGCTTCAACTACATCCCCGATCCGCTGTGCATTTACCAAGGCTTCAAGAAGCTGCCACCAGCCGCGATGCTTACGCTGCGCGCACCTTCGGAGCGTCCGCAGCCCGGCTGGTATTGGAGTCTGCCGCAAGTCGTCGAGCGCGGACTCGACCACCCGTTCACTGGCACCGAAACCGAAGCCATCGACACCTTTGAGACGATGCTCAAGAAGGCCGTGGGCATGCGCATGGTCTCGGATGTGCCGTTGGGTGCCTTCTTGAGCGGCGGCGTCGATTCCTCGCTCATCGTGGCGATGATGCAGCAGCAAAGCGCCAGGCCCGTGCGCACGTTCACCATCGGTTTTCACGAAAAGGAGCACAACGAAGCCGAATTCGCCAAAGACGTGGCCAAACATCTCGGCACCGATCACACCGAGATGTATGTCACCGGTGAAGACGCCCTGAATGTCATCCCACAGCTTCCATCGCTCTATGACGAGCCCTTTTCCGACTACTCACAGATTCCGACGCATCTTGTCTGCAAGATGGCCCGCCAGCACGTCACCGTCGCGTTGAGTGGTGATGCGGGTGATGAGTTGTTCGGCGGCTACGAGCGCTACTTTGTGGGCCGCAGCCTTTGGAATAAAATTTCCTGGATGCCTCAGGCGATGAAGAAAATGGCCGCTGCGACTCTCACGGCACTGCCACCGCAGGTGCTGAACGGTCTCGGCTCAAAAGTGCTGCCCAAACGTCTGCGCCACATCCCGTTCGGCGACAAACTGCACAAACTCGCCGAGGTCGTGGCCGCTCCAGGCATGGAGACGCTTTACCTCAATCTCATGTCCCACTGGAAGAAGCCGCAGGAAATCGTCATCGGCGGCAAAGATCCGCACACCGCGATCACGAACACCGCTGCATGGCCGCGCGTGAGTGATTTCACGCATCGCATGATGCACCTCGACATGGAGACCTATCTGCCCGGCGATATCCTCGTGAAGGTGGATCGTGCGGCCATGGGCGTGAGCCTCGAAGGCCGCATTCCGCTGCTGGACCACGATTTGATCGAGTTCGCGTGGCGCGTGCCGTTCGCAATGAAGGTGCGCGATGGCAAAGGCAAGTGGCTGATGCGTGAGACGCTTTACCGGCATGTGCCGAAGAAGCTCATTGACCGTCCGAAGCGCGGCTTCGGCATCCCGCTCGATATCTGGCTGCGCGGTCCGCTGCGCGAGTGGGCCGAGGATCTGCTCAGCGAGTCGCGATTGAAGCGCGAAGGCTTCTTCCACGCCGCACCGATCCGTCATAAATGGCAGGAGCACCTCAGTGGCACGCGAAACTGGCATTTCTACCTCTGGGACGTGCTCATGTTTCAGGCCTGGCTGCAACACAACCGCCCATGAATTACCCGCATCCCATGCTCCGCCCCAATGGCTGGACCCGCTTTCGCGAGTGGGTGCTGGTGTGGGTATGCGGTGGCATGCTAGGTGCGCTGGCGGCAGATGCGGCCATCGGCAGTTACGACGCGGGAATTTCGCCGCTCAAACCGATGCTGTTCACGCTCTTGGCGGCGTTCCTGTGCATCAGTGTTTCACTCGTGAACAAGCCACGTCTCTGTCTGGCCGTGCTGGGCGTGGCGCTGCTGCCAGCGGTGCGTTTGTTTGACGCGGCAGTGCTGCGCCGCTTTGATTCATCGCATCAGGATCAAACGGTGATGGATTTTTCACGCATGATGCTGGTGTTCATCGCCATGGCGGCCGTGTTATCGACGGAGAAGTGGCAAAAGACAGCGTTGTGGGCCGCAGTGAGCGCCATGTTGCTCACCACTGGGTCGGAAGTCTGCGAAATGCTCGGGATGGTGAAGTTTACCAGCATTCCCGGCCGTTTCGCCGGCTTCAACAGCCATCCCAACTTCCCGCCCGTGCTGCTGTGCGAGATGCTGGGCATCATCTTCGCCATCTCGAAAAATTTTCGCTTCAACTGCCTCATGATCGCCGTGGCGGTGCCAGGCGTGGCGCTGACGTATGGCCGCAGCGGCATGATCGTCCTCGCCTTGCTGTGCGGCACCTATATCCTGCTGAATGCACGCCGAAATTTCGGCTTCCTGCTCATTGTGACGGCCATCGCTCTGCCGCTGCTTGGCATCGGCGCGGCGGTGTTGCAAAGCGGCACACAACAGGGTGTGATGAAGGACAAAAACACCGCCGACCGCCTGGAGGCCATTTACAACCTCGATTTCGACAAACTAAAGTCACCGGAGCGTGTGAAGGATCTCAGTGATGCCTGGGAGATGGCGGCGAAAAAGCCGCTGCTGGGCCACGGCACGGGCATTTCCGGAACAATTTATGCGCCGCACAATGAATACGTCTCATTGTGGCTGGAGATGGGCATTCCGGGCCTGGTCTTGTTTGTCGGCACATGGCTTTGGCTCATCATGCGCAGCGTGCTCACGGGCGGAACGGCTGGTTACCTCATCTTTGCCCTCATCGCCTACACACCCTTCGGCCAAGGCCGCATGGAGGTGCCGCATTTCAGCCTCGCGATGATCACCGCCGCCTGTGTGCTGTGGCCGAAACGCTATCAATTCACGCTGCGCTCACTGAAAAACGCACCCCAAGGCAATCGCGCCT
>JAYVIO010000284.1:0-3520 GCA_043770175.1 Verrucomicrobiales bacterium
GCCGTGAACACGACCTGCGCACCGCCGAGGCCAAAAATCGGCCCGCGCATGCGCCACAGCCGCGACGGCTCCAGTTCGAGGCCGATCATGAACAGCATGATCACCACACCAAACTCCGCGAAGTGCAGCGCCTCCTCGCCTTGTGAGCCACCGACCCATCCCAGCGCAAACGGCCCAATCACCGCCCCACCGACGAGATAACCGAGCACCGACCCCAATCCCAGTCGCTGCGCCACCGGCACCATGAGCACCGCTGTAGCTAGATAGATGAACGCCGAGAGAAAAAAGTGCGGATCGTGCATGATTGAAAGTCCAGGTGGTCCCTCTTGTCATTCCGTACCGCACTTGCTTTCGCAAGCATCGATTCCTCATTCTGCCTGCCGCAGCGCCACAAAATCGCCTTCGAACTCGACGCATGCTCGACCGGCATGCTCGATGCAAACTTGTAGTTTGATATGTGCTTTGCCGGTGGCGGCAAAGGTGGCGCGAAACCCGGCCAGCGAAGCTTCATCGGGACGCTGACAGAACGCACGGAGCATGCCGCGCACCGGACGCTTGTAGCGGATCGTGCTTTCACGAATAACGACGTGCGCATTCCTGTCACCCAATTGCAACCAGAGCATCGCGTAGCCGGTCAACGTGGCGAGTGCACTGAGACTGCCGCCAAAGGCGGTGCCGAGATGATTGTGATTCGGTGCCAGCGGTGCGGTGACAACGAGCTGTGTGCCATCGTAACTCTCCAGCGCCACGCCCATGGCCTGCGTGAGCGGGATTTGCTCATGCAGGAAGCGTTCGGTGTCGCGCAGGAGGTCGTTCATTTCGCCCGTGAGATTGAGAGACAGACCTTCCGCGTGCCTTCGTAGCAGTCAGAGGTGCCGTTGAAGCGTATCAAGCGCGCTCGATCCTCGGCTGTTAGAACGGTGGCACCGTGGCGGCTGATTGGCATAATGTCACCCATAGCACAGACCTCCCGCAACTTTCGAGCGGATAAGCACGCACTTGCTCTGTCTGGCCTGCCACATGGATGCCAGCTTGCACAAGCTGTGCCGCCGACTAAGCCGTCGGGGTGCTTCATCCTGCCGTTCTCTCACTCTCGCTGGTCATCGCCAGCGCCCTCTACTGCTACCTGCTGATGTGGCTCACGCTGCGCCCCTGGCGGCTGGCGCGCAATGAACACTGGACCGAGCGGGCACGCTGGTTGTGGATGGCACGCGTAGCGCGATTTTTTGTCTTTCTCGGTGCGGTGGCCATCGGTGTGGCAGCTTGGCTGGAGCGGCGGGATGATGCGCTGGTGCTGCCGATCGCGCTTGCCGTCATTGCCGGTTATTTTGCGGCCTCATTTTTCATCGACCGCCGCATCGAGCCGCGCTACACCCTGCGCTTCTGGCTGAGCCTGTTGTTCTGGAAGATCGGCATCATCTACGCGCTGGTGGGAACGGTGGCGTGGACGGCCTACAGCACTTCGGTGCAGGTCACCGGCACCGACTGGCTGCGCATCGCCGCCGCCGCCGTGGTCATGAGCGTGATTTACTCTGGTGTGTGGCTGCTCGTGCTGCCGGGCCGAGGCAAGAATGCGCATACACCACGTCTGCGGCAGATCGTTGACGAGGTGGCGACCAAAGCCGGTGTCGGGCCGGTGCGGGCGTGGGTGGCGGAGTCGGTGATCGCCAACGCCATCGCTTTCATGTTCATCCGCAGCATCGTGGTCACTTCGCGGGCGATGGAGGCGCTCAATGACGACGAAGTCCGCACGCTGGTGCAGCATGAGATGGCGCACTTGCGCGAATCATTGGCCGTGCGCTGTGCCCGGCTGCTGGGTGGGCTGAGCTGGCTCGGTTTCGCCTTCATCCGACCCGTGGTTCATCGTATCGACACTGGCGGCGTATTCTGGATTTTTCTCGGCGTGATGCTGGTGCGGAGGCTCACGCAGAACGTGGCGAAGCGGATGGAAAACCGTGCCGACTCGATGTCCGCGACAAACGACGATGAAGGTCCGGTGTATGCGCGTGCTTTGGAGAAACTCTACGAGGCGAATCAAATGCCCGCCGTGATGAACAAGCGGCTGGTGCATCCGCATCTCTATGACCGCATGACCGCCGCCGGTCTCACACCGGACTATCCACGCCCCGCGCCGCCGCCGAAGCGGCACTGGACGAGCCTGGCGGCGCTGCTGCCGCCGCTGCTGTGGTTTTTCTGGCTGGGATTCCGCTCCGCTGGAAAACTCTGAACGAAGATCACGAATCCCACTGGCTGCGCTGCACGCCGACGAGGGACATGCTGAGGCCGACGAGGACGTGGACGAACAGCACGAAGCCGGCAATGGCGGGCGTGACGAGCGTGGTGTCCGTCACCGCACGCACGGCGTCATAAAACGCGGTGCTGCGCATGCTGGTGAGGCTGCCGCTCCAGCTCCAGAACGCGGCGATGAGCGGCTGCACCCAGTTTTCCAACCAGTCCGGCAGCGTGAGCACGGCACCGGAGAGCGGAAGCTGAAAACCGACGAGGTAGATGCACAGGATCGTGGCCTTCTCCGGCGTCTTGCTCATGGCGGAGATGCCAAGGCAGATGCTCGTCATCGCCGCCGAGGCAAGCGTGAGCAGCGCCAGCTTCACGACCAGATCTCCCGGCAGTCCGCCCACGACCATATCGACGAAAAAGCCCATCCATAAACTCTGCGCGAGCACGAAGAAGCCGAGGAAGATCACCTTGCTGCCCACATACGCGAAGGGATGCAGCCCGCCGAGCTTTTCACGCTCCAGAATCAGGCGCTCAGACGCGATCTCGCGTGCGGCGTTGTTGCTGGCCATCAGCGTGACCAGCACGACCTGCAGCATGATCAAACCGGAGACGAGTCCGCCAGCTTTGAGCTGCTCAGCCTGATATTTTGCCTGATTGACCATTTCGATCACGACATTGTCATCTTGATGCGAGGAGAGAGCACGCAGCGGCTTGATGCCGTCGAGCGCAAAGATCACCACGAGCAGCGGAAAGCCCAGCAGCATCGCCAGATGCAGCCATACCTGCGCCTTGTCGCGGCGGAAGATCGTCCAGCGCCGCCGCAGCAACTCCACCAACTGCGTCGTCAGCGATGGCAGGTCGATGGGCGGAAACTCGTGATGCTCGTGGAGGTGGTCCTCCCTGACCTCGGGCTGGTTTTCCTCGGCGACGGCACGGCCTTCCCGCACCGTAGTCTTTGCAGGAGCGCTGCTTTTTTTGGCCGCCGCCTCGTCTTCCGGCAGCACCCGCGCACCATCGAAGCCGTGCCGCTTGTAGTAGGTGTCGCGGTGTTTTTCCCACGACTCCTGCCAGTCCGTGTTTTTGCGTTCCGTGAGCTTGAGATAGACCTCCTCAGGGTGTTCCGCCGCAAAGTAGTGCATCATCGACTTCGGCGGGCCGTGATACGTTAGCACGCCCTGATACATCACCATCACGCTGTCGTAGGCGTCGAGACTGGCAAGACTGTGCGTGACATTGACGACGACACGCTTCGGATGTCCGCGTGACAGCACGCGCAGCAGGT
>JAYVIO010000285.1:0-9863 GCA_043770175.1 Verrucomicrobiales bacterium
GATGGCGAATGATTGTTCGTCATTCGTTCATTCGGGAATTCGCCCGCCTGCATCGCTGTTGCGAAGCACTGCGGGCAGGTCATTCCGCGCACGCGGTCATTCCTCCATGCGCCCCAAATACGTCACCGCACCGGTCTCCTGATTGCGCCGGGTGACGACGATGATTTTGGAGCGTTTTGTGCCGACCCAGCCGATGCTGGTGATGCGACGCAGGCTGGTATCGTCGTCATTAACGATGCCCTTTAGGGATTCAAGGCGGTCGCCGCTGAGGCTGAGGATCTGATACGCCTCTTCATCGCGGATGCGGCGGTCATCTTCAGTGCCGGGGATGCCGTCCGCGCCATCGCGCTCAGAAATGAAGCGGGTCACATCGCCCTCGGAAGCGCCAGTGACGGCCAGCAGTACGTCTTTGAACACGGTGCGCAGATCGATCTGGCCTTCGCCGTAAATGCTGAAGTATTCGCGCCAGTCCGACTTGCGCCGATCCACGGCGTCCATACCGCGCACCAGCAGCATTTCATCGACTCGGGCAAACCCTTGGTTGCGCGGGGCATCGTAAATGCCGAGCTGCTTGTAATACTCGGCCTCGGCGCCGTTCGCACGCTGGTTGCTGTCGTTATCGACCCAGTCGGCCAGTGAATCGGCGGCGATGCCGGCGTCCTCGGCGTTGAGCTGCCAGTAGATGAACAGATTGTAGATCGCCTCACGCAGGCGCTCGTCCGTGGCGAAATTGATCGGGATGCGGGCGCCTTCGTAATTGATGACGACATCAAAGCCGCTCTCAGGGCCGATTTTTTGCTTCAACACCAGATCACCACGCCGTGTATTTGGATGCAGGCCCACGGCGAGACCGCTTTCTGCCAAGTGCAAGGCGCGAAATTCATACGCCGCCAGCTTGGACTCCTCCGCGCTGTAAGTGATGTATTCCACCACGCCCATGACCGTGACGGACATGAGCAGGATGGCCCAGATCATCAGCATGAGGGCAGAGCCAGCCTCGCTGGCACGAGAAATGGCCAAGGAAGAGTGACGAACCGAGCGAAGCGAGACAGACGACCGCAGGGAGCCCGCAGGGGAGTAAAACGAATCAATGACGAGTGGCTTCATCGTCCGCCACCACCTCCTCCTGGCGCGAATCCACCACCACCGCCACTGGGGAGGCTGCCGCCTGAGGGCCGGAACCCCCCACCGCCGGGAGGACCAAATCCGCCACGTCCAGGGGCGCCGCCACCCCCTCCGCCACCGCCAGGCGGGCCTCCGCCTTGGCCACCACCCCCTCCGCCTTGGCCACCACCTCCACCACCACCGCCCGTGGTCGGCAAGTTGGTTGTGCCACTGCTGCTGCTGTTGCTCGTTGCATTGCTGTTCGTCGTCGGTGCTTTGCCTGCGACGAGGGTGATGACGGGGGCCGTGAACACCATGCGGAGCGGCAGTGTGCGGTCTTTGAGCACGAGTTCGGCCTCGATAAGATCCGGCCATGCAGACTTGCTCCATTCCTCATACCACGTCTCTTCTTTCTCGACGTAAAAGCGCCATTTCAGCGACACCACATCCGGCAGCAGCGGCATCCAGTAACGACCTTCATCGTCTGGCGCGTAAATGCCGGTCGTGGATTGGCGGTTGCCAGTCTGCCGGTCATCCGTCTGCGGAATGATGTCTTCACGTGAGAGACTCAGGTAATGCAGCGGCATGTTGTTTGCGTCTGTGAGGCCGTCGGGGTGCGCGCGCATGCGCAGCGTTGTGTCTTTCAACGAGATGGGATTCATGCCGAATGGGAAGCAATCGGGCGCCCCGGCAATGATCAGCTCCTGAATGATCGGCTCCGTGTTCTGCACCATCTTAAGCGTCAGCGTGGCAGTGCTCGGCAGTGTGGTGAATGCCCTCCGGCTCAGGTCGATGAAGCGGTTCACCGAATCGCTCTCCCTTTGGATGTGCTCGATCTCCGCCGCACCGCGCACCGAACCGCGAATGATTGCGAATAGCGTGGCCGTGATCATCGACAGGATCGTGATGCCGATCACGACCTCGATCAGAGTGAAGCCCTTCGCTCTTAGCTTATTGCTGTGCAGGCTTGTAAACATAGACGTTCAGGGTGTCTTCCTGTGGCGTGCCATCGAAGGACGACATGGCCTTGATGGTGAGGTTGTAGATGTCGCTCAAGGTGCCGCCACTGGTCGTTTTCAGGGGGACCGGTTCGGTGCTGCTGGTGTAGGTGACGCCATAGGTGGTGTCCATCTTGGACGTGCTCATGTCGGTGATCGGTTTGCGCCGGATCTCTTCCAAAAAATTGCGCATGCCGATGCGGATGATCTGGTCACGCTTCAGCAGGTTCGCCGTCTCCAACGCCTGGTTCAATGCCCGCGCCAGCCCTAGCACTGCGAGGGCAAAAATCGTCAGCGCGATGACCAGTTCAAACAGGATGTAGCCGCCGCCTTTCCGGCGGAATGAGGAATGAGGAATGACGAATGACGAGTTCGAAGAAATGGAGTCTGCGCGGTCCATGCTCTGGCCCTTGGCTCTTAGCTCTTTGCTCTTCGCATGTGTTTTCATCGCAGATCCACGCTCTCTTTCACAATGTCCGCTGTCAGTGCGGCAAACTCGACATCGAAGGTGGCGGAATCGCGTTCGATGTGGATCTTGAGCGGTTGGCAGATGCCGCTCGGCTGGAACACCCATAGTTTCACGACATCGCCTTCGAGATAGAGGGGTTCCGTGTCATACCAGAACTGAAGTGCATATTTCATGTCCTGTGGCATCTCGTACTTCTCCGTCCAATGCTCATCATACTTCGGCGCAGGCGGTGCCATCGGCAGTTCGGTGGTTTTCGTGACGCTGCCGCCGTTGTCGAGATCGTTCTTGTCAAACGTCGGTTGTTCCGCTGGCGGATTTTCGCCGGTTTCGAGAAAATCCTGCAACTCGGCAAGTTGGAGATAGGGATTGAAGTAACGGGAGGCGGTGAAACCGCCGCTATGAAACGCTACCTGATAAGGCCGCTTCTCCGTCATCGCCCGCATGCGGGCCTCACGCGCCAGTTTGACCAGCGCCGTGACCGGTTCACGCGCCAGTCGCTCGTCTTGAAATCCCTTCAACATCGGCACTATTGCCGCCGCCAGCACGGCGACGATGGTCAGGGCGATGACAATTTCGATTAACGTGAACCCCGAGGAATGACGAATGAATGAGCAATGACGGAAGGTGATGGCATCACTTGCGTCATAGCTGTTTTTCGTGCTTCGGCATTCGAATTTCATTCGTCATTCCATCATTCTGAATTCGTCATTTGCTTGCCGTCTTTTTCCAGTTCCCGATGTCATCCTCATCGCCTTCCACACCGTTCGGGCCGGCGGTATAGACATCATAGGGCTTCTTCGATTTCTGGGCAGGGAAACGATATTTATATGGCTGACCCCACGGATCTTTGGGCATTTCCTCCATGAACGCCCGGTAGTTTTCAGGGACCGGCTCGATGGTCGGTTTCTCCACGAGCGCTTGCAGACCTTGCTCTGTCGTCGGCATGCGCAGCGCACGTGATTCATACGATTGCAGGGCGAGCGCGATGGCTTGCAGGTCGCTGTCCACGCGGGTGTCCTTGGCGGAGTCGATCTGGCCTTTGAGCAGGTAAATCGAGCCGGAGGCCAGAATGGCGATGATCGTCAGCGTGATCACGATTTCGATGAGCGTGAAAGCGGCGGCATGGAGTGTTTTGGAGTTCGACGGGCGGATTTTCATGGTGGCAGTATTGAACAGGATTATGAGCGATATGAACAGGAAGAAATGCGGTTGGTTGCGACACATCAGCCGCCGCCGCGGATGCCGGTGACGCTTTGGGCGATGGCGGCGACGATGGAGTAGGCGACGGTGCCGACCATGACGGCCATGACGACAAGAATGATGGGCGTGATCATCGCCGTCATGCGCTTGATCCGCCGGTCCAGCTCCTTGTCGTAACGGATGGCGCATTTTTCCATTGATCTGCCGAGCTGGCCAGTCTGCTCGCCCACGGCGATCATGTCGGCGAGCAACAGCGGGAAGCTGCCGACTTTGCGCAAGGCCGTGGAAAGCGGCGCACCTTCCGAAACGAGGTTGGTGACCTTGGCGAGCAGGGACTGGATGAAGACGTTGGCGGAAATCTTCGAAACGAGACGGATGCTGTTGAGCAGCGGCACGCCGTTGGTGATCAGATTGCCCAGCGAGTGCGCAAACTGCGCGTAGAAACGCATGGATTGAATCGCGCCAAACAGCGGCAGCTTGAGTTTCGTGTCATCCCACCACATGCGGCCCGCAGGGCTGGAAATGTAGCCGCGGAAAGTCAAGAAGGCAGCCGTGAGCGCCGCCAGAATGGCCCACCACCACTGGCCCATGAAATGATTGAAGCTGATGAGCAACTGCGTGGCCGCCGGCAGCTTCTGGCCGTTTTTCCCCATCAAATCCATGATCTGCGGCACCATGAAGGTCATGAACACGACCATGAGCACGATACATGCGCCGATCAGGAAGGCCGGATAGATCATCGCCTGCGTCACCTTGGCCTGTAGTTCGGCCATGACGGAGAGATTGGTGGAAAGGCGGCGCAAAATGCTTGGCAGCGAGCCGCTGACCTCGCCTGCGGCGGCGAGATTGCAGTACAAATCATCAAAACTCGGCGACGCCTTCCTGAGCGCCTTCGCCACCGTGGAGCCTTCACGCAGTTCATTGCGCATCGTGGTGGCGATGCGGCGCACTGCCGGCGCTTCCTGCCGCTCCTGCATCACTCTGAAGGCCTGATCAATCTGCAGGCCGCCATCGAGCAAATCCGCGAGTTCTTCCGTGAACGAAATGAGCTGCGCCCGTTTCAACTTCACCGGTCCCTCGTCCGCAGCGATCTTGGCCTTGGCGGACTCGGATTTCTCCGCCTGGCTGACCTTTACCGGTGTTAGTGCCTGCGCCTCGATTTTCCGAAACGCCTCGGCGCGTGATCCAACGGTGACAGAACCGGTAACAGTCTGTCCGGTGGCGGTGAGGGCGGTGTAGGCGAAGGCGGGCATGTGCTGGAAATGACGAATGAAGCTTTATCAGCGCTGGCTGAGGATGCCATCGCGAGTGGCGGGGTCAATGCGTCCATCAAGAATGGCCATGACGGCGGCGGTGGTTTGATCCATGCTGTAATACAAGATGGCGTTGAAGATTTTGGAGTTCACATGGTGGTAGCCGCGAATCTTGCGGTGAATGCCGGCAGTGTGGCGCAGCTCCAGCAAATCCTGCTCGATGCACTGGCTGAAATAGGAACCGAGACCTTTTTCCTGTTTCTCGTAGAAGCCGTAGCCATCCTGCAAGTCATCGAGAGCATCGCTGGTGACTCTGACAGTCATGGCATTGTCCGTCTCATCTCGGTGATGAATTCTTCCAGCGGCATGAGACGTGCCTCACCTGAGGCCAGCCGCTTCTCACGTTCTGCAAGAACTTCAAAATGCCAGTCCTGCGGTTCACAGGTTGTGTGAGCTTGGCCGGCGGCCTGCAAATCTTGATCGAGTGCTTCTTTGAGCGCCAGTTTGTTTGCCAGGCTCATGCGCTCCAGCGGGATTTCGATGGGGGGATTGGCGGCGAGAGTCATGGGATGAGATTACTCAATCAGGGGATGATTTGCAACGCTACTCGCTCGCCGCTGTGACGGTCATGACTTCTTCGAGCGTCGTGACACCTTCGGAGGCTTTGCGGAAGCCGTACTGGCGCATCGGCACCATGCCGTCTTTGAGCGCCTGGGCCTTGAGTTCCATGCTGTTGGCGCGGTTGTTGATCTTGTCCTGCAAGGCTTCGGTCATGAGACAGATTTCCATGATGGCGAGACGGCCGGTGAAACCGGTGTTGCGGCAGGAACGACAGCCGACGGGTTTGAACAGCTTGTTTTTCCACTCCAGTGGGAAGCCGATGGTGCGCAGATGGCTGTCTTCGTGATGGGCAGGCTGTCGGCAAAGATTGCAGAGCGTGCGCACCAGGCGCTGGGCCTGGAAGGCGCGCACGGACGATGAAATCATGAAGGGCTCGATGCCCATGTCGAGCAGACGCGAGATGCCGCCGACGGCGTCATTGGTGTGAAGAGTAGAAAACACCAAATGGCCGGTCAAAGCGCCGCGAATGGCGATTTCGACGGTTTCTTGGTCGCGCATTTCACCGACCATGATGACGTTCGGGTCGCCACGCAGAATACTGCGCAGTCCGGCGGCGAAGGTGAGGTCGATCTCCGGCTTCACCGCGATCTGGATGATGCCGTCGAGTTTGTTTTCGACCGGATCTTCGATGGTGACGATGCGGCGTTCCTTCGTGTTCAGCTCCTTGAGGAAGGTGTAAAGCGTGGACGATTTGCCGGAACCGGTCGGGCCGGTGACGAGGATGATGCCGTTCGGCGCGGCGAGCAGCTTGCGGATGATGCCTTCCGTCTTGTCGTCGAGGCCGAGGGACATCAGGTCGAATTTTTTGCGCGTAAGCAGACGCAGCGCGACGGATTCGCCGTTCACGCTCGGGATCGTCGCGACGCGCACGTCGATGGGTTCGCCATCGAGTTCGAGGTTGATGCGGCCGTCCTGCGGCATGCGGCGCTCGGCGATGTCGAGGTTCGCCATGATTTTGAGGCGCGAGATGAGCGATGATTGCAGCAGGCGCATGTTCGGCGGCACGGGCACTTCGAGCAGTTTGCCATCGACGCGGTAACGAATGCGCAGATCACGCTCAAGCGGCTCGACGTGAATGTCCGTCGCACGTTCTTTGAGCGCCTCGCGGAAGACCTGGTTGACGAAATTCATTACGGTGGCCTCTTCGTCGGCTTCGTCGAGCACGTTGACCTCCTGCTTGAGATCGTCGTGTTCATCCCCGCCTTCGCGGCCTTCGAGCAGTTCTTCGAAATTTTCCGCCCCAACGCCATAGCCCTGATGCAGCGCTTCGAGGATGCGGTGACGTGGCGCGATCTGCCAGTGGACCCGTTTGCGCAGCTCCTGACCCACGGCCTGGCGTGCGTTGAGATCGAACGGGTTGTAAGTGAGGAGCGTCATCTCACTTCCGGCCTGTTGTGAGGGGCAGATGCGGTGGCGCAGCGCCAGTTTGGCCGGGAAACGGCTGTGCAGCCCTTCCGCCGCATCGCCGACACCGTTTTCAGCGAAAGGAATGCCGAGTCCGGTGGCGAGCTGGGCAAAGAAGCGGTCTTCATCCACCATGCTGCTGTCCACCAGTGCATCCATGAGCGGCAGGCGCTTGTCAGCGGCGATTTCGAGGGCGTGGCGCAGTCGGGTGGGTTCGGCGCATCCGGCGGTGGCGGCGGTGCGGACGAGAACATCAATCAAAGTGGTGGCGGGCATGTGTGGGCGATACAACGCATTCACGAGGGTAAAGTTTCGCCCGTGCTGCAAGAGCCTCATCGGCGAAGAATATCTGTGGAGCCAGCGCAATCGTGTGCTACATCGGCTCCTCCATGAATATGATCCTCCCCATCCTCACCCGTTCCACGAAGGCGCTCGCTTTCGCCGGCTTGGCCCTCGCTTTGAGCAACTGCGCCGTTGTGAAAAAAGGCAACTACTCGCTCAACTTCGACCCGCCCGCCAAGGCAGTGAAAAATCCCTCGAATGTAAAAGTGAAGCTGAGCACCGGCGCCCAGCGCGTCTATGTGATGGAAGGCAACGAAGTGCTGCTCGCCACGCCGTGTTCTGTCGGCACTGCCGGCAGCCCGACGCCGCTCGGCACCTATTCCATCTACAGCAAGGTGGCAAACCGCCGTCGTGTCAGTTCTCCCGGTGCAGGTTATCCGATGACTTTCTGGATGGAGTTCAAGTCCGCCTACGGCATGCACTGGGGCTGGGTGAAGCCTTATCCTTGCACCCACGGCTGCGTGCGTCTGCCGATCAAATCCGCACAGAAAATTTTCAGCATGGTCAGGACCGGCACTCCGCTGATCATCGCCACCTCGCATCCTGAAGACGCCACCCACGGCAAGTCGCTTCCTGTACTGGATGACTCCACGCTGGCTGATCCGCCCGATTCCTACATGATGAGCAACAAGGTCTTCGAAGACGCCGCGAAGGGCAAGATGTACTATTGATTCGTCGGCAGGTTCCTCTCATCAATGTCCGCTCCAGCACCCTCTCCAGCCGCCCGCCGTGTGAATGTCCGCACGCCGGAGGTCATGGAGCGTGTGCAGGCGGAGGTGGAGACGCATTACCGCAGTCACATTGTCGAAAAAATTCGTGTGCGCGGCAGCATGCTGACCGTCGGCAACACCACCATTCGTCTCGCCCGTGATTTCGGTTTCTGCTATGGCGTCGAGCGGGCCATCGACCTCGCTTACGCGGCGCGGAAGGTATTTGCCGACCGGCGTGTGTTCCTGCTCGGTGAAATCATCCACAATCAAGAGGTGAACCGCCAGCTCACCGAAATGGGCGTGATCAGCATTCCCAACGTCGAACACGAGGCGATGGTCGCCACCATGACGAACGAGGATGTTGTCATTGTGCCCGCCTTTGGCGCGGAAACGCGGCTGATGAAGCTCATCGCTGATCGCGGCTGCATGGTGGTCGATACGACCTGTGGCGACGTGATGAGCGTGTGGAAACGTGTGCGCCAGTATGCGAAGACCGGCTTCACCTCGATCATTCACGGCAAAGCTTCGCATGAAGAAACCCGGGCCACTTCATCGCGTGCGATGGGCGATGACGGCATGGGCAACTATCTCGTCGTGCTCACGCTGGCTGATGTCGATTACGTCTGCGACTACATCCGCCACGGCGGCGACCGGGAAGCCTTTTTGAAGCGTTTTCCAGCCGGAGCGCATTCGGACGACTTTGATCCTGATCTTCATCTCACCCGCATTGGCGTGGCCAATCAGACCACGATGCTAAAATCGGAGACGGAGGAAGTGCAACGTCGTTTGCGGCAGGCGGTGCTGGATCGGCATGGCCCCGAGGCCGGTGTCACGAACTTCCAGGTCTTTGACACCATCTGCGGTGCCACGCAGGAGCGGCAGGACTCGCTGTTTGGCCTGTTGCAGCAACCGCTTGATGTGCTGCTCGTCGTCGGCGGCTACAACAGCTCCAACACGACGCATCTCGTCGAAATCGGTGAGCAGCAGCTTCCTACCTTCTTCATCCGCACCGCCGACTGCCTCAAATCACTGGAGCAGATCGTGCATTTCGACCTTCATCTCAAGGCGGAGAAGGAAAGCTACTCCACCAAGCTCAGCGGAGACGGTCCCGTGACCGTCGGCATCACCGCCGGGGCTTCGTGTCCGAACAATCTCATCGAAGACACCGTGCTGCGCGTGTTCATGCTGCGTGGTGTTGATGAAGCCGCCGTGCAGGCCGCTTTGAACTGACATGCAGCACACGCCGACCATCGAAACCCGCGAGGAAGTGATGTTTTTCGACACCGACTGTGGCGGTGTGGTCCACAACATCGCTTACCTGCGCATGATCGAAACCGCACGTACTCGTCTCGCGGGTTTGATGGGCATGAAGCTGCGTGAAATGGCACAGACGCATCTGTATCCCGTCGTGGTGCGCACCGAGATCGACTACAAGAAGCCCGCAAAGCTCGGGGATGAACTCGTCATCCACGGCAGACTCGAAAGCGTCGAGCGCGTGCGCTTCTGGTGCTCGTTTGAAATGCGCCGTGCGGAAGATAACGCCCTGCTCATCACCTGTCGTCAATCGCTGGCACTGGTGCAGATGCCGGAAGGCAAACCGTCACGTCTTCCAGAGGACTGGAAGGTGAAGTATGCGCATCTGGCCGCAAAGAAAACGGACTCAGCTTAACCCGAACGCCGCGTTTGCCCTTTTGATGGAGGGCGCTTGAGCGGGGTCAGATCGCGCAGCCGCCGGGTGCCACCGTGTCCCAATCGGGGGCTG
>JAYVIO010000286.1:0-3499 GCA_043770175.1 Verrucomicrobiales bacterium
ATTGGCGGAACAACGCGGTGTGGATGTATAAGGTCCCTTACGTCGAGCCGCCGAAGACTCCGGGCGAGGAACTCTTTCTCGCGACCATGGCCCCGGAAGTCTATGTGCCTTACGTCACCGCAGCGACGCTGTATTTGAACGGCTCCAATGATCACCACGGCTGCGGCGAGCGCGGACTGGAGAGCTTTAAACGCTTTGCGCCCGGCGTGCCGTGGTCCTTCGCCGTGCAGCCGCGCGGGCATCACAACACCGACAAGCTCGATCAGGATACGAAGATGTGGCTGGAGAAGTATGTCCTCGGCAAAGACATCTTTTGGCCCGAGCACCCGAAGTCGGAGATCCAGCTCGATGCCGAAGGCGTGCCGGAACTGCGTGTCACGCCCGCATCGCCGGAGCGCGTGCAGAAGGTGGAGATGGTTTACGCGCAAAAGGAGCCCGTGTGCATGAACCGCATCTGGCGCGACATCACGCCCGTGAAGCAAGGCGGCACGTGGATCGCCAAGATGCCCGTGCTCAATGTGAATGACTACGTCTTCGGCTACGCCAACCTCATCTACGACACCACCGTCGTGCGCTCCACCGACTTCAACGCCGCCATTCCCTCCAAGCTCGGCAGCGCCAAAGCCACCGACATCGCCACCGCGCTCTACACCGGCGACGGCGGCATCGGAGCCTGGAGCAACGTCGTGGAGACCGAAGGCATCAACGGCATCAAAGGCTTCCGCTGCACCGACAACAAACTCGGCACCGCCACCGACCTGACCACCAAGCCCGAGTGGAAAGCCACCTCGCCCAAAGCACAACTCGGCTTCAAGTTCTACTGCACCCAGCCGCAGACCTTGATCCTCACTGCGGGTGATTTTGCGACCGAGATCGAGATCACCGCTGCCGAAGATCGCTGGCAGGACATGCAGATCCCCGCGAACAAGCTCCTCAACCCGACCCATCAAAAGCACCTCGCAAGCTGGAAGGGCGTCACCGCCATTCAACTCAAGGCCAAAGCGGATGCCGACATCACCAAGGTGCTGTTTGCGCAGTTCAAGTGGTTGATTCTGGATCAGCCGGCAGCGAAGTAGTCGCTTCAAAATCACGAACTCATGAAAATCATCCGCTACGCCGACTCACAGGGAAACATCGCACACGCATCGCAGCAGGATGATGGAACGGCGCTGGTCATCGAAGGTGACATCTTTGGCGAGCATCGCGTGACGGACCAAAAGGCGGAGGTGGTGAAGTTGCTCGCGCCCATTCAGCCCTTTGCGATCATTTGCATTGGATTGAACTACAAACGTCATGCGGAGGAGACGAAGGCGGCGATTCCGCAGCATCCGGTGGTGTTCATGAAGCTGCCGAATGTCGTGCAGCATCCCGGTGAGCCGATCCTGCTGCCAACACATCTGAAGAGCGACAAGGTGGACTACGAATGCGAGCTGGCGGTGATCATTGGCAAGACGGCGAAGAACGTGAGCCGTGCTGACGCCTTGAAGCATGTGCTGGGTTACACCTGCGCCAATGATGTGAGCGCGCGTGACTGGCAGAAAAACGGCGGGGGCGGCCAATGGTGCCGTGGGAAGAGTTTTGACACGTTTTGTCCTCTGGGACCCGTTTTGGTGACGGCGGATGAGATTCCCAATCCCAACAGCCTCGCAATCAAGACGGTGCTGAATGGCGAAACGATGCAGGACTGGAACACGAACGATATGATCTTCGATGTGCCCACGCTGATCGAGTTCCTCAGCGGCAGCACCACGCTGATGCCCGGCACCGTGATCCTCACCGGCACGCCTCATGGCGTGGGCATGGCTCGCACGCCACCAGTGTTCATGAAACATAGAGATGTGGTGAGTGTGGAGATCGAAAAGATCGGCCTGCTGACCAATCCGGTGTGCAACGAAGCGTGAGATTCAGTCCTGCGCCCTCTCGAGCTCGCTGATGAGTCGTTCATAGCGACGCTGCGGGCAGCATTCTTCGAGGAGAGCGCGGAGCGTGGCTTTGCGGCGGATGAAATGGAAGGCGATGATGTCGCAAACCGCCTCGGCTTCTTCCATGTCCTCCAGGGACTGCCGCAGCAATTGCATATTTTCACAACTGTCGTCGGTCGGATGTGGCAACAGGGAGAGCGCCTTTGATTTCAAAGTCCGCAGTGTCTCCAACGGAGCCGTTTTCGTGAGGATCGACTCCACGCGGGCGATGCGGAACGGCAGCATCTGGTCCCAGCCAGTGATGCGCACGCGGGTGACGCCGTAAAGCATGACCTGCGAGGTGCCGTCGGCATTTTTGACCGAGGCGCGGATGAGTCCGGCCGTCGTCACCGGTTGTATATCGTCCGCGCCACAGGGAGCGCCGATGCAGAACATTCGATCGGTGTGCAGCGCATGATCGAGCATGCGACGGTAGCGTTCCTCAAAGATGAACAGCGGCAAATGGCAGCCGGGAAACAAATAGCAGCCGTCGAGCACGATCATCGGCAGCGTGTCCGGCAGAGTGAATTGTTTGGCTGAGAATGTCTTCGGCGAGATGTCCATGAATCGGATGCGACGGGATACGCACGTCCGGGGCGCATGGTTCCGTGTTTCCGGCCTCAAGCAAACAATTCACTCAAAGCGGAAGGAATACACGTCGGCATCCTTGAGCACCCAGCGCAGGCGGACGAGCTTCCCGGCCAGTTTGGACACGTCACTGCCAACTTTCCAGCCGATGACGCGGTCGATGTCGTCGTAGGTGATGGCCTGACAGTCTGCCAAAGTGAAGCTGGGCACGGGTTTGCCGTCTGCGTCCTGAATTTCGACCGCGACTGAGCCAGATGCACCCGTGGCGAGATTCAAATGCAGCGCCTTGCCCGTGAAAGTGAAGGGCTTCGTGGTCATTTCTCCACCAGCGTAATCGGCATGCAGTGAGGCAAAGCCGTCGAGACGCAGGGTAAAGCGTTGCAGCAGGGCGGCGGTCTGGCCGTAGTGACGTTCGACGTAGAGCGACATCTCGGACTTGCCGGTCTGCACGACACCGCAGGCGGGATAGTTGCTGCGGCTGGTCCAGTTGCGGAAATGCAGGCCCGGGCGCACGAAGCCTTCCATGAAGCTGCGATTGAACTCATGCGTGCCCGCACGACTGGTCATCAGCACGGCCTCGGAGCAGTCCTGAATGAGTGCGGGATAGGCTTTGGTGTCGTCTGCGAGGTATTTCTTTGCCTGATCATCGAGCACAGCTTTTCCGGGCATGAAGCGTGCAGCGGTGGAGATATAGAGATGTGGCGCATTAAAATAAGGATTCGTCTGGCTGATGTAAATCTGGTCCACCAGCGGTTGATCGCTCGTCATCTGCACGGCATCAGTCCAGGTGAGGAAATCCTTGCTCGTGGCACGACTGACCCAGCGCACGCCTTTGGGTTTCCACGTCTTCTCATCAATAACGCCGCCGGTGAAGACGCGGAAGTAGGCCACGTAGCACTGCTCCGTATCCGACCAAAACGACACGTTTTGTGAATCGAATGCACCTTTCG
>JAYVIO010000287.1:0-9850 GCA_043770175.1 Verrucomicrobiales bacterium
GTCACTCCGTTGTCGATGCTGGTGCGCACGATGTTTTCATCGCGGCCACGGGCGAGATGGAAGATCGTCGTGCCGCCATCCCACCAGAGTTTCGGCGCGTGATCATTGATGTCCGCGCCGTCCCAAAAGACGGACGCTGGCTCCCATTCGGTTTTGCCGAGCCGCAAACGACTCGCGACGTTGTTCAGCTCCGTGCCGCCTTCATCGACGCAGGAATACCAGGCCACGAGCAGGTCGCCGTTCGGGCACTCGGTGATGGCGGGGCTGTGATTGTGCCAGGAGAAGAGCGGACCGGCGGAGTTCGGCGGGATGATGACGAAGGGTTTCGGTCCATCGAAGAAGGGCACGTCTGCGGGCGGCTTCTCGATCTTCGGCGTGATTTGCGATACGTTCTGCGCATGAAGTTCAGGCGCGGGCAATGGCAACCGTTTCCCCGGCGGCAAGTCGCCAAGCACGACACGGAAGCCGACTTTGTCTGACTTCGTCTGCGGCAGCCACGCGGCGCGATTCGCGGAACGCAGCAAGCGCACGAAGGTCGAGTGATGCCCGCCGCGTATCACGCGGAAGTCGCCATCCACGCGACCGAGTGGATCGGTTTGCTCGCCTGCTTCATACGGTCCATACCAGTCGTGACACCACTCGGAAAGATTGCCGTGCATGTCGTGCAGGCCCCAGGCATTCGGAGCATCGCGAGCAACGGTTAGGTCGCGCTTCGTGCCGGCGCTGTATTCTTTGGGCATGGGTTTGTCCTGGAAGAATCGCTCGCGATAACCAGCGCTGTCCGTCCACGGCTGAAAGCCATCGGGCAGCGTGTCGCCGGTGTAAAACAGCGTCGTGGTGCCCGCACGACACGCATACTCCCACTCCGCCTCGGTCGGCAGTCGATACGTTTTTCCTTCCTTTGCCGAGAGCCACGCGCAGAACTTCATCGCCTGCTCCCAACTGATGCCGCCCACCGCCGCGTCTCCTTCTTTGTCGCCTGCGCGAAAGTCCGCATCCATCGCGCGATACTGCCCCAGCGTGACCTCCGTCGCACCCATGTGAAACGGCTGCGTGATCGTCACACGATGCGCCGGCTTCTCATCCCAGTCCGCGTCATCGAATTTCTCGGGATGCTTCGCGATGTGGTAGTCATTCGCAGGCCCATCCTGCCCCATGACGAAGCTGCCGGGAGCAATCGGCACGAGCTTCATGCCGATGGAGTTGGTGAGAGGCTCGGCGGCGAGCAGAGGGGCGAGGGAGAAGAGAACGAAGAGCGGACGCATGGGTAGTGAAGGTGAACGGTTCCTCATGACGCACCTGTTCGACTACTTAATCTTACTTTGCGAAAAAGGCGCGGTTGTAGCGTGGAATCGCGTTAGAGTTGAAGTCATGCGGTGTCTGTTTTTCTTCTTTTTTGCAATCTTGTGGCTCCCTGGAAATGTGAGGGGGCACCCTGCTTTTATTGGGGATTATCCAGAGCGGTTTCCGGGCAAGACACTGCAGGCGATCCGGTTGGAATGGGAACCTTTGCCTCAGGATGGGTGGACCGATGCCGACCTACAAGGCGAGGCGCAAGTATTGGTCGAAGGCTGGTCTGCCGTGAGGGAAGCTGAACGAGAGGCTCGCATCAAACATTTCGCAGCCGAAAACCGCCGGGGAGACTATCGGAAGCGTTTTGCCAACCTCGCACACGATATGGCGGACCTTGTTGCGGCTAAACCTGCCGAGGCTGAAAGCTATCTTGCCTGGCGGTTGGATCATCTGGCAGAAGATGACGGCTTTTTCGATGGGATAGCCAGCGGCGCACGGGATGAAAAGCCAGCCGAGCGGGATGAACGAACACGCCGTTGGCATGAAGCACGGGATCAGGAAACTCACGAACTCGTGAGAAACGCTGACGCGGCAGGCGCTGACCTTCGTCCGCATTGGTTGATCCAGGCTGGGGCATTGGAGTTCCGGCATCGGCGATACCGAGAGGCGGAGGGTTTTTACCGCCGCGTGATGGATGGCTTTCCCAAACATCCGCGTGCAGAGGTGGCCACGCTGATGCTTGCTCGCTTGAGGTTCGACGAGTGGCGGCAGGAAAAGCGCTCGTATCGTGAAGATGGCCCCAGACTTATGCAGCTCCAGAATGCATGGTGGAGCGCCTGTCAGTCTTATCGCGACCAGTATGCTGCTGGGAGGTTTTTGCTCGATCTTGCAGGCTGGGAGGCTGGATACCATTTGGAAAATGGCAATGTCAGGCAGGCCATGGAGATATTCCTGTCACAGGCGGCTGATGCGGCACACCCTGAAGTGCGGAGACGTGCATTTCAGCAGATCGAGTGGTTGCTGCGCGATCTGGTGGAGGTCGAGACCTTGCCGTGGGACCGGATCGCGCGAGAGCCACTCGTGGCGCTTCGTCTGGGCTATCATTTGCTGGATGCTCGCAGCCAGACCGACCTGGGGGCCATTATGCAACGGCGCAGCGGGGAAGACCATCGCGTGCTCGAATCACTGGTGCCGGATCTGCGGGCGGTGAGATCGCGGGCTGCCGCAGCCTGGACAGCGCTGGATCAGGCGCTTGACCGGGAGGCGGAAGTGTTTCACGGCAAGTTTGCGCCTGTGCGGGAGGCGTTGCACATCTGGTCGCTGAACATGCGTGGCCGCGCCTCGGTGGCTACAGGCATGGAGGAAAAGGTGGTCTCAGGTCCGGGTGAGGATGATCGGGCTCTTGCAAGAGCGTTTGCGTGGATCAAGGCGGGACGCCCTGCGGAGTCATTGCGTGTTCTGGAGGCATTTCAGACGAAATACGCGGCGTCTCATCTCAATCGAGGACTGACGCTGCGGCGCGTCGATGCATGGATCGAGCTGGGGGGCGTCCGTGAGGCGCTTATTCTGCTATGGGACATGATGGAGGGGCACGACACCGCGACGCTGCATGAATCCATCGAGTCATCTCCGGCTCTGCACCTGCCCGGTGAGGTCACGCAGCGTGTGGCAGCGGTCCTGAGTTTTGCGCCGCTTGAAAAGCTCGCTGCCGCCGCGGAGGCGGCAAAGGAGCGTCCGCATCTGCGCTCCGCGTTGTGTGGTGCCCTCCGCACACGTCATCTGAGCCGTGGCGAGTTCGATGACTCGCTGGCTTATGCCGCAGCGGCTGACTTTGAGCACTGGCAGGATCATCAATGGGGAGAAGAGGCCGCGAAGAAGGCAACTCGCTGGCAGGAGGCGGTCAGCACGCTGAAGCAGCTTTCACAACAGGCGAAAGACGCGGCTTCATGGAATGCATTGGCGCAAGCATGGCAGAGGCAGCCTGAACTGCTCGATGGAGGGCGCGTATATCTGCCGCAGCCTTATTTCGTCGCAAGCGTGAGTGTGGCGACACATGAGCTGAGGTCGCTGGCTGCGTATTTGCACCTCAGCGATACTGCCGCTGCGGCCATGCTGGACTCCCGTCAGGTACATACTCAAGCGAGGATGTGTTTCGAGAAGGCCGAGAACCTGGAAGCTCTTCACGAATGTCTGCGTGAGCGGGCCGAAGTTTCACCTTACTGGATGGACAGGGCCGTGGAGACCGGAGACGGTCTGTTGTCGCACGAGTTGGTGGGGAAAATCCAGCGCCCGGAGATCGTTTCGTGGTCGCTGAGGCCGGCGAATGCCCTGGGGGAGTGGAAACCTGGGCGCAGTGCCCTATGGCATGTCGAGGTCGAGATCGCATCGGTTCTCGGCAGCATCACCGAAGGTTTTTGGGAACATGATGCTTCGCTGAAAAAGCTAAGTAAGCAGGTGCGGACGCTGGTCACGGGCGATAAGCCGCTGAGCGAAGTCCGGACGGAGCTTGGACTCATTCGCGAAGCTGTGAAGCACGAGGCTCCGGTGCTGAAAGCGGCGTCTCTTCTCAACCACATCGACGATTTCAACCTTCTGGCCGCCCATCCCGGCGTGGAGCGCACGCTCTTTTCGCGCTACGCAGCCCTCAGGCTGCAAAACCAGCCAATGCCGCAGGATGATCCGGCTTTTCAGCCGGTGAAGGATTTTGTCGGCTTCTGGAACGCCGTGATCACTCCCAGTGGCAGCAAACCAGACGAGGCATCCTGGCGGCGTGTCAGTGCTGAGGCACAGGTGAGGCGAATGACGACCTTTCTGGCCGAGTTCCCAAAAAGTGCCAAGCGCGAGTCTGCTTTGGCTAGGCTGGCCGTCAACACGCTGCGAATGTCCCGCTGTCATTGCGCACTGAAGACCGATGGCAAAGGCTATGCGGCATTTGTTGTCGAACGCGGAGCCCCATTCGATTTGCAAAGCATCCAGGGTTCTGTTGAAAACTACGAGCGCGAGTTTCCTAGTGGACGCTACCTGCCCGAAATGCGCCTAGTGCGCGGTCTCGCCGCAGCAGAGGCCGCTAATTGGGAATCCGCACTCGGGCATCTGATTCCTCTTTTGAACGCTGCTGCGGCTCGTGATCTGCACTTGGATGCCAGCAACACCGTGGCCGCGATCTTCATGAAGCTGCTCGAATCTGAACAGCGGCTGGCCGTGAAATCAGCGATTGAGACAGTCCCAGGTGCCAGAAAAAAGCTCGCGGCATTTCTGCACACGCCTTCCTGTGCCTGGAGGCTTCGATTGCTCGATGGCTGGATGGCTTCCTGGATGAATGCACCCGAAGACGTTCGTTAGTTAGACGCGGTGGTGGTTCGGAGTTCTCTGATGGCCTTCTCCATTTCATCCCCTGCGCGCAAGAGTTCCGCACCCACCCCGTAGTGACCCGTGGCAATCAACTCCGCACCCACCATGAACACACTTCTCAAACTCGTCCTCACGACTGCGCTCGTTCTGCCCTTGTCCATTCATGCCGCTGAATCAAAGAAACCTGCCGCGACGCCGCTCGCTCCGGGCCAGGCCGCGCCGGAATTTAAGATCAAGGATTCCGCTGGAAAAGAGATCGTGCTTTCCGAACTGACAGCCAAAGGCCCGGTGCTCGTCCGGCTCACCTGCGGCTGTCTCGGCTGCGACCGCGAATTGCCCTTCTTCCAGGCACTGCACACCGCTTATGAAAAAGAGGGTCTGACGAGTCTCGCGGTCTTCAGAGAGCCTGATGCCAAGGTCGAGCAATACGTGCGCGGCAAAGAATTGAAGATGCTTTATGCCGTGGACACGAAAGGCGCGAGCTGGACCACCTTCAAGGCCACGGCCATGCCCACCAACATCCTCATCGCCAAAGGCGGAAAAATTACCGCCGTCGCCGCCGGCTGCGATCCGAGCGGACTCGTGGCCCAGGGCCTGTCTGAAAAAGCCGCCGCGCTGACCGGCGCCACTGCCATCAACGTGAAGGCGAATGTGGAATCGGCTCGCGCGGTCCCGGCTGCAGCGAAGAAATAACTCCTCCGCATTCAGCAGCGAATCCACGTCCGATCAGCGCATCAAACGTGGGTTTTGCTTTTTGAGAACAAAAGCGTCTGCGGTGGGTCTCGAGTCAGGGTGTCTGTGGCTACCACCGTGAGATCTACGTCACTGCGGCCATTGGCCATCCATGATAGGCTTCGTCGTGAGTCTCGCAGGATCGACGACGACATGCTTCACCTTCTGGCGCTTCCAGGTGTAAGTGATGTGGACGAGTCCGTCCTTCGTCTGAATGATGGCGGGATAGCTGAACTCTTTCTTCGGCTCGTCTTCAAAGACCAGCGCGGCTTCCCAAATCTTGCCATCCTTGCTCACAGCGAGATTGAGCGGGCTGCGGCCTCTCGCGGTGTGATTGTAGATCAGCAGATGACGACCATCGGCGAGCGTGACGGCGTCGGTGCCGGAGTTCGGATTCGGCAGTTGAGTCAGTGAAATCTCACCCCACGTCTTGCCCGCGTCTTCAGAGGTGATTTGGAAAACTTTGCCCTGCCTCGTGCGGCCCACGGCTTGCAGCTTGCCGCCACCGAGAAACAAAAGGCTTGGCTGGATGGCGCTGACGGTGAGTCCATCATGCAGCAGTTCGGTGCGCTGCCAGGTTTTGCCGAGGTCGCTCGTGCGCTCGAAGTAGATGGCCCACTTGCTGGGTTTCTCATCGGTCTCGTTGCTCGTCGGGCAAAGGATGTCGCCATTCGGCAACTGCACCGGCTTGTTCTTGATGGGGCCGAAGATGCCATTCGGCAGCTTTTGCGCTGCGGACCATGTTTTGCCGCCATCGGCGGAGGTTTTGAGTTCGCCCCACCAGGTGCTCGGCGACGGGCCGACTTTGTAGAAGAGCATCAGCGGTGCGTCTTTCGGCTGAAACAGCACGGGATTCCAAGTGGGATGGCGCTTGCCATCGGCCTGCACGCCATTGGCCGTTTCGACGCTTTCGGTCCACTTGCCATCGACGAGCCGCGAGACCCAGATGCACACATCCGGATTTTTCTCCGCCGTGCCACCGAACCATGCGGAAACAAGTCCAGTCGGTGTTTCGACGATCGTCGTGGCGTGGATGGAGGGATAGGGGCCGGTGTCGTAGATGTACTCGGATTTCAGGATGGCGGGATTGGTGGCGATCCATCGCCAGGAGGTGAGTTCGTGACTGCTATCGAGCTTGCGCCAAACCACGGCGGCGACCTTGCGACCATCGGAGGTGGTCAGTTTGAGTTTGTAGTTGATGCCCGCGACCACCTGCTGCTCTGCGGCGGTGATATACTGCAGCGTGAGTTTTGGGTCATGCGCTGCGACGGCGAATTTGGCTGCGCTGAGCACTTCGGTATCAGTGATGAGTGCCTGGCTGAAGCCGCCTGCAATCGGCGGCTGCTGGCCGTGTGTGATTGGAACGATGGCGAGCAAGAGAAGGGTTAAGAGAAGGGTTGGTTTCATGGCAAGAGATATCAGGAGATCAAACCGAGGTTCTGCAGTCTTTCACGAATGATCTGTCGTTCCGGTTCACGAAAACGATGAAACGGCTCGGCCATGTGGTCTTCGCAGATGCCGAGGAGGCTGAGGGCGCATTTGAGACCTTTGATGATGGCGCTCTTGTGCTTGCCGACGGTGTAGATGGCTCCTGCGAGTTGCATGACTTCGGCGTGAAGCTCACGTGTGCGCTTCAAATCCTGCGCGGCAGCGGCCTGATACATCTCGACATAGAGTTTGGGATGCAGATTGGCTCCGCCATTGATACCACCGTGACCACCGAGTAGCACAGCCTCGGCGGTCAGTTCTTCAGGACCGACGAGCACGCTCCAGTCGGCGCGTTGCTTCGCGATCTCGATGAGGCGGTGGAAGTAGATCATGTCACACGAGCTGTCTTTGACGCCGCAGATGCCAGGCATGTCGAGAGCACGGCGCACGAGGTTGATCTCGAAGCTCACCTTGGTCAAACCGGGCATGTTGTAGAGAAACATCGGCAGCGGCATCTCCGCGACGAGATCCTGGACATACTCCAGCAGTTCGGGCGGTGCGGCGGGGAAGTAATACGGTGGTGCCGTGACCACATGCGTCGCTCCGGAATTGGCGGCGTATCTGGCGAGGTTCACGCTCTCCGTGAATGATGTGTCCGTGATGCCCACGAGCACCGGAACGCGTCCAGCGGTCTGTTTGCAGGTGCGCTCGATCAATTCGCGGCGCAAACGATAGCTCAGGCTTGGCCCTTCACCCGTGGTGCCGAGAATGAACAGCCCTGACACGCCGCCGCCGATGAGATGCTCGATGAGCCGCTCCAAACCGGCGGTGTCGAGTGTGTCGCGATCACGCAAGGGAGTGACCAGCGGCGGAATGATGCCGGAGAGCGGTTGGGACATGGCACGAACCAACAGGAGGCCACGTTAAACGCAATCTGAGCGTTCTCACCATCCTTGGCAGCTGCTTGACGATTCTTGACGGCCCTGACATGCTCCACCCATGCCCGCCATCGACCAGGCCGACTACTTTTCGACACAAGTCGTGCGCACGCGCCGCTTCTTCCTTCCTGATTGGGGGCAGCGCCAGAAAGATGCTGCAAAGCTCTGCCTCGTGGGAGGCGGATGCGAATGGTGCGCGCCAGATTTTGTCGTGGATCGGCAAAACTTCCCGTTCTTGGCCTTCGAGTTCGTCTCGCGTGGTCGAGGCAGTGTGTCGTTGGCGGAGCAGCGGCATGAGATCGAGACCGGGCATGTCTTTGTGTTTGATTCCAGCACCCCACAGGTCATCCGCAGCTCTGCGGAGGAGCCAATGGTGAAGTATTTCTTCAATTTCACCGGCAAACGGGCTGAAGAGTTGATGAGCGATCTTGATCTCGCCCCCGGCACAGTTCTGCGCGTAGCGGACGCTTCACGCGTGGTCTCGCTGCTGGAGGAAGTGATCGATCATGCCCTGCGTGGCGGTCGATTCGGCCTGCGGGCGGCCTGTGCTGCGTTGGAGCACGCGCTGGTGCTTTGTGCCGAAAGCCGCCAACCCGAAACGACGAAAATGGATCCTGCCTATGCGACGTATCTGCGCTGTCGCGGCCATCTGTTGCGCAATTACCCAGTTCTGAGCAGCATCGAGCAGGCAGCGAAGGCCTGTCATGTCTCTGCCGCGTATTTCACGCGCCTGTTTCAACGCTACGACACCGAAACGCCGCTCGCCTGCCTTACACGACTCAAACTGTCACAAGCCGCGATCAAACTGCGCCAGCCGGACGCGCTGGTCAAAAACGTGGCCACCGAGCTCGGCTACAAGTCCGCCGCCCATTTTTCACGCGCATTTAAGGCGTGGAGCGGAAGATCGCCTCGCGGTGGTTGAAATGCGTGTGGCAGCTTCCATACTCCGCCACCTTTCTCCTGAACCATGCTTTCCTTCCTCAAAATCCGCAATCTGGCCCTCGTCGAAGATGTGACGTGGGAACTGGCGGCGGGACTGGTGGGTGTGACGGGGGAGACGGGTGCGGGGAAGTCGATCATCGTGGGCGCTTTAAAGCTCATCCTCGGTGAGCGGGCGGATCGGTCGCTGATTCGCAATGGGCAGGATGCGTGCACGGTGGAAGCGAGTTTTCACCTGAAGGACACGCGTGCGATCGATGCGGTGCTCGAAGAAGCGGGGCTGGAGCCATGCCAGGACGGCGAACTGCTCATCAAAAGAACGATCAGCGCCAGCGGGGCGAACAAGCAGTTTGTGAACTGCTCGGCGGTGACAATTCAGGTGCTGAAAAGCCTCGGCGAGTTTTTGGTCGATCTGCATGGGCCGCATGATCACCAGTCGCTGAACTCGCGGGAGCGGCAGCTTGAGATGCTGGATAAGTTTACGGGCATCGAGGAGATGCTGGGAAAATATCAGGAAGCTTGGAAGCAGTGGCGTGCTGCAGTCACGGAACTCGATGAACTGGAGAACTCGGAGCGTGCGTCGAGCCAGCAGATCGACATGCTGAAGTTTCAGGCGAATGAGATCGCTGTGGCCCATTTGAAACCCGGCGAGGAAGAAGAGATCGAATCACGTCATCGCATCGCTGCGAATGGCGCGAGACTTGCCGAGCTATGTGGAGCGATCACCGGCCGCCTGAGCGAGGGCGAAGGCAGTGTGATCGATGGCTTGCGTGAGATCAGCCGCAGCCTGCATGAGTTGGAAAAGATCGATCCAGGCACGGCGGCGATGTTTGAAGGCTTTAAGTCGGCGCAGATCGAGCTGACGGAGCTGGAAAGCAGTGTGGCGGATTATGCAGGGGATTTGGAGATTGATCCTGCGGAGTTGGATAAGCTCGAAGGCCGCATTCACACGATCCAGACGCTGAAGCGGAAGTATGGCCGCAGCATCGCGGAAATTTTAGAGTTTCTGGCCGAAACGGAGCGCAAACTCGCGAAGATGGAGAATCGCGGTGAGGAGATCGCGAAGTTGCAAAAGTTGGTGAAGGAGCGCGAAGTGGAGGTGATGAAGCTCGGGAAGCAGATTTCGAAGAAACGAGCCGATTCAGCCCCAAAACTGGCCAAGGAGGTGG